>JBKDJY010000213.1:0-5210 GCA_046345275.1 Bacteroidota bacterium | reverse complement strand
ATGGTTAAAACATCTCCTGACAAATAAGAGTTAAAGTTATAATTGAATTTAACTGGCACGCAATGGGCATAAATAATTTGCCCAACTTCATGCACTGTTTTATCTAAATCAACCTGTTCCAGTTTGTAATAGTAAATGGAATCAACTTCCAAATTATCATCTACCACCTCGTAATGATTAACCGTGTAGCTATTGACGCTTCCTTTCACTTTAGCAATAGGCGCTGCAAAGTCTATGTGATTTGTTCTTCTGTATAAAAGAAAGGTATCACAGTTGATTTCACTGGCGGTGGTCCATTTAATCGTTGCTTTACGATCGGCGCAAGAGGCGGAAAACTTCGTCAGCTCAATGGGTAAGGGGCATAAATCCATGATATTGACAACCAAAGTTTGGTTGCAGCTATTGGTGCTTGATACCACATAGGTATGGCTCCCTACCGACACGCCTGTGAGGGTGTAGGAATTAGAAGCGCCTGAAGCAAGATTCAATCCACCTTCTGTAATGGTATAATTGGGTGCACCTCCTGTAATGCCTATGCTAACAGTACCTGTCCCGCAAGTGGCATTGGTAATGCTTGGGTTCAGCGTTAAACTATTTGTAGAACCCGAAACGGTTATGACGGTTGTGCTTATACAACCATTGGTTGAATTAAGAACCTGCAAGGTATAATTACCAGGCGTATTTTCCAATAGGGTATTGGTAGTTAAACCAGATGGACTCCAAGTGTAAAAATTTAAACCACTGGTGGTAGAGGTGCCTGTTAATAATGCCGTAGGATTGGCACAACTTAAACTATTACTGATGGTAGCACTAACATCTGTGATGGTGTTTGATAAAACTGTAAATACCGAAAAAGAAGTACATCCGCTTGTATTATGAATCGCTGTTGCTGAATAATTTCCTGCAACAGTGATAGTGGCTGTTGCGGGTGAATTAGTAGCTAATCCAGAACCATTCCAACTGGTTGTAGAGCCTGGACTGTTGAATTTTGTATTTATCCGAAAAGATGGTGCTAAACATGTTAAAATTGCTGGGGAAAAATTATTAATAATTGGTGTTGTAGTGTTTTGTATAACAGTAATCAAAGTGCTAGCGCTACAAGCTGGTAAAGTTTGAGTAGCTGTTGCCGTATAAATACCACCCGCATTAACTGTTGCGGGATTAGTGGCATTAATTAATGCGCCTCCATTCCACACAATATTGTTCCCTGAACTTACTGCCGTTAAGGTGGCAGTTGTATTGATGCAGGTTAAGGTTTGATTGAAACTTGCTGTGACGGTAGGAGTTGCTGGATCTTTTAATACAGTAACTACCGTGTTGCTTTTACAACCATTAACAGGATCTGTTACAATTAAGGTATGATTGCCTGTTATGTTTGTTGATACTGTTTGACTTGTTACCCCTAATGGACTCCATGAATAAGTAACGCCAGGTGTAATAGACGTTCCTGTTAAAGTGGCTGTTGGGGTAAGGCAAGTAATGGAATTACTCACTGTAGCTCCTCTATTCGGCACAATTGTGTTTTGGCTCACTGTGATAACAGAACTGCTTGTGCAACCAGTAAAAGGATTTGTTGCGGTAGCAGTATAGTTTGCCGGAGAAGTAATAGTAAGAGGATTAAACCCGATGGGGCTGAAAACTACAGAAACCCCAGAGCTAAATCCTCTTATTTGAATAAAGGTATTTATACAAGTTAAGGTAAAACTCGTTCCAGTAGCTAGACTGAAGCTTGGTGGGGCAGGAGCGATGGTGTTTTGGGTAATAGTTACAAGGCTTGAAGAGGAACATCCAGTAAGGGTATTGGTTGCGGTGACCGTATAATTACCTGACGCATTGACAGTGGCTGGATTTGCTGAATTAATTGGCAAAGCACCTCCATTCCAAACAATCAAATTTCCAGCACTCACTGCGGTAAGGGTAGAAGTCAAATTAATACAATTAAGAGGATTACTGCTGATGCTAATAGGAACAGTGGTATTTTGGGTCACTGTTACCAAAGAAAAACTGGTGCAGCTACCATAAGTAACTCCAACCGTATAAGTACCTGCTTGGTTTACAACAGGCGTTTTCGTGTTGATACCACTGACAATTCCTGTCCCCGACCAGCTATAAGTAGCCAAGGCATTGCTGCTATTGGCACTAAGGGTGGCGGTATTTGAATTACAGAATAAATTGGCTGTCGGGTTGACAGTAATAGTTTCTGTCCAAACACTTGCGCTAAAACTGGTGCTGCAACCATTGGAACTTATAATGGTGTAAATATGGTTACCAACGCTTACTCCTGGGATTGTAAAAGGAACATTGACGTTAGTTGCAATGATTGCTGAACCTTCTGTAATGGTATAATTAGCGGGTGCACTTACGTTATTAATGGTAACTGAACCTGTTGCAGAAGCACAATTTGCTGGTGTGACACTGGAAGTAACCGTGATGGTATTGGTTGTTCCGCCAATGGTAAAACTACCTGAAATCGCATCACAACTGGTCATAACTGTATAATTATAAACACCGGCACATAAATTTGTAAGGCTATTGCTTAGAGCAGTTGTATTGATTGTTTGAGCCCCATTGCTATAATAATAACTAAAGGGTGGTAGTTTACAACCTGCTGTTAAAGTTAAGGTAACGGCACCACTGCAATTGCAGCCTATGGAGGCAACCGTATTACTTGTGGCAGAAGGCATAAGAGGTAAACCACAGGAACTGATATCTAATTGTGCTATATCGACATCATAAGTGCCACCAGCATAGGCTGTTTGATAGGCTCCTGAAGTAACAGGCCATTGATTTTTAGAAGAACCAACTATATGACTTTGACAACCAAATACAGAGATAGAACCACCAAAACCTTCTCTAGTTTCAGTATCACCTATACCAGTAGCGCCTAAATAACCCAAACAAATGATGTTTCCATTGGGAGAAAAGGTACCTAACCAATTATCTTCATTTCCCTTTTTGGTGGTTTGAAAGGCGCAGGAAGTAACTGTTAAATCGGAGCTATAGGTATCACCCCCAGCCACAATATTATTATTGGCATCACAAGCCAAGCCAGTGCAATAGTCACCTAGTAATAATCCAGTTCCTCCCATATAGGTTCCCCATTGTCGTAAACCTGCTGAATTAAACTTTGCAATAAAAGCATCACCACTCCCACCAGCATAAACAGGCCCAATAGTTCTGATAGTAGGCGAAGTTGTTGTTGTAGTTCTTCCCCCTATAATCACATTGCTTGCTTGATCAGTGCAAACAGCGTAGCCATAATCGTCTCCCGTACCCCCATAATAAGTTGACCATAGTAACGCTCCAGTAGGAGATAATTTGGTTAAATAAGCATCAATTCCAGTTCCATATGTCACTTGATGAGCGCCTGTGGTAACCGTAAAATCAGTTGACTGAGTAAGTCCTGTAAAATAAATGTCATTTGTATTTCTATCTACACAAACTCCAGAGGATGTTTCCAAACTGCTTCCTCCAAAATAAGTGCCCCATAAACGCAAGCCATTGTTTTGAAATTTTACAACAAAAGCATCTTGCGCTGATTGCAATGTTTTAATAGCACCAACAGTAGCAACATTTACTGAGTTTGAAGTTTTACCATACGCAATGATATTATCAAATAAATCCGTGCAAACATCAGTCATAGGCCCATTATAAAAAGTTGCAAACTCTAGTACCCCTGATTGATTTAGTTTTACCAAAAAACCATTTTGACCTCCAGATACAGTGTTTTGGAATACCACATTGGTACCAATAGCTACACATGGTAAGTCGTTGGAAAATGTCTCTCCGCAAAAAACAACATTGTTAGTGGCGTCCGAACAAATGCCGTTACCTTGATCAACACTTGTCCCACCAAAATAAGTGGCAAAATTTCGGGTCATTCCATTTGGTGTTATACTCAATACAAATGCATCAATGTTTCCTGCATAAGCAATTTGAAAAGCACCTGCTGATACTGGAAAAGGAAATGATCGTGTATTTCCTGTAACCAACACGTTTCCTATATTATCATTGGCAATGGAGTTTCCTTCTTCTGAGTCACTCCCACCATAATATGTAATCCAAGGATCAATGATGAGGGGATAATTGGGGTTGTATGTTCCAACATTGAAGGAGAGTAGCCCCTCCCCATCCCTCCCCGAAGGGGAGGGGGCTAGTACATATTCTGCTTTTATTTTTACTTCGTTGCCATTGATGTTTTGGTAAACTTTTGGCATCCATTCTTGGATGTTTCCGAGGGCTGTTTTTACTTGTATTTTGCCATTTACCAAGGTTATTTTATCAGCACCTGAGTATTTCAGTTGGATGTCTTTTGGGTTTCCTCCAGGTTGCACCACCAAATCATATTTCAAGCCTTGGGCTTTTCCTCCATAATAAATGGCATCAATGTGATGGTAAAGGTTTTGGTAGGTAATTTTATTGTATTGGCTCAAGCCTGTGACCCCATCTTTGCAATGTGGGTAGTAAAAGTTTAATTTTCCGCTTATGGCATCTTCGTTAATCGTTCGGATGTTGGCATTGCAGTTTACAAAGTCAATGTCTACGCGGTAGCCTTTTACTTTGGCTTTTGCCATCAGCTCTTCCTTGAGCTTTTCTTCTCCCCCTATTCCTAATTTACCGCTGTGTTCGGCTTCTTCTACTTCTTCGTCAATGTCGTGCATCACAGCACCCATGTTGGTAATGACATAGCTTAAACCTGTTTTGCGTAAATACACGCTGGCATTGCCTGCATCGGAAGTGTATAATACATCTGACCGTAACGCGCCACTCATATCTGCAACTTGGCCTTGGTTGGGGGTAAAGTTCATGCCATTGCCACCCAAATTTTCTTTTAGTTTTTCTTTTGTTGGGAGGTTTTCCTTTTTTTCTGTTGCCTTTGCTTTGTTTGTTAGCAAAGGGTTATTGCCATTTGGCATCTTAAAAGCTGATGTTAAGGGATCATTGGCTTTTACAGAAATGCTGCTAACCGTAATAAGAATAAGCATTAGAGGGCTTAATTTAGCACTTAATTGTTTCATCAACCAACAGTTTGTGTTTGTAATAAAGTTTAAATTTTTCATTTTTTTTGGTTTTAAGGTGGGTTCTAAAAATTCATTTTTAGAGATTTGAATAAAAATCGCAGAACCCATTAAACGATTTTTTGTAATCTGTATTTCAAAAATACGCTATTTTTTTCTTAATTCAACATGATTTTTCTATCTATCTATCTA
>JBKDJY010000212.1:0-26072 GCA_046345275.1 Bacteroidota bacterium | reverse complement strand
CATTCGCCAACTTACAGAGAGAAATACAAAGAGTTTTTAAAAATTGATTTCCCAAGAGTGCCTTATCCAAAAGACAAAGTAATCTTTTGGCAACTCGTTAAACTTGGCGGAGAAATACGCCAAATTCATTTATTGGAAAGCCCAGCAGTTGAAAAATATATAACTCAATATCCCGAAGACGGAAACAATGTAGTTATAAAACCAAAATACGAAAACGGTAAAGTTTACATCAACGACACACAGTATTTTGCCAACGTACCGCAAATAGCTTGGGACTTTTTTATTGGTGGTTATCAACCAGCACAAAAATGGCTCAAAGACAGAAAGGAAAGAACACTTGAATTTGACGACATTTTACACTATCAAAAAATTATCGTTGCATTGACAGAAACGGACAGACTAATGAACGAAATAAACAAAATCGTAATCGAATGAGAATAAGCACTGGGCATAACACGGGTTTGGCAAAAGTGGCGGTTCAGTGCTCCGCAAACACATTTGTGGTTAATCAAACATTAGTTCTCCAAACCAACTTTTGTGTTGAAATTCGCCACCTTCGCAAAGCCGCAAAACGATTTATTTATTTTTCAAAGTTATTTGAGCTACTCAAATAACTTACAGCAATGATTTGTATTTTTCTTTCACCAGCCGCAAATGGACTGTAAACAGAATTTTTGACATCCTTCACGTCATCACTAACCAAGCTTACAGGCAATTCCCCAATATCTTCATTAAAAAATTCGATGCGTCCTTCATTTTCATTTTTGCTGTTTACGTATTTTACAAATTTTTTATCATCATACTCCAAAAAATAATTTCTTAAACTGCTGATGCGGCGCTTTGCCAAATTAATATTATAATCCGTACTAGCAAGGGGGCTGCAATAGCCTTTCATGGTTATTTTTACTTTTTCACCCCTCTGCAAAACTTGATTTAGAAGTGTTGCAAACTTTTCTAAATCTTGCATCCCTGCTTCTAAACTATCTTCAAAAAAACTTTCAATTTTATTTTTAGCATACTCTTTATTTTCTCCTTCCAATCCTTTTGAGTATTCAGTTAAATATTTAGGTTTTAAAGCCAAATAATCTTCATAAGTTTTTTTGTAATTTTTAGTTGTAACAATGCCTTTCGTTTTTGGTTCAGGTTCATCATTATGAAAATACAAAGTTAAAGGGCATAATACTTTCATTTGATTAATCAGCAATGCCGTCGTATCAATTGGTTTCGGAGGTTCAGTTAAAGGCGTAATGGGGAAACTATAAATATCGTTACAACAATTTGGTTTATCCTCAAAATAGGAGCCTAAGCGATTAGAGGAAATATATGCCCTGTCTTTATTTGAATTAACGTTATAATAAATGTCGTTATAGCTGCTATTAATGGGGTATCCCAAATTTTGAACGTCTGAAAACTGATTGTTTTTAAATTCAGAAGTAAAAATATCAAAGTTGCCTAATCCTTTGTGCCAAGTGCTGCTGAAGTAAAGTGTTTGATTTTCTTTTACAAACCAAGGCGTGATGTCATCCTCAATAGTGTTTACTTTTTTTCCTGCATTAATGGGGGTTTCAAAGGTTCCGTCTGCATTTAAATAGGAATACCAAATATCCATTGCTCCTTCTCCCAAAGCCCTGTCACTCGAAAAAAATAAAACTTGTTCTCCATTTATTTCGCTGAAACATGGTTGTGTTGTGTTGCTTCCATCTATGTTAATAGGAGCTGGAAGAGCTTTTAAATCAGACCAACTCCCATCCTTTAAGTCGGAAACAAATATTTGACATCTATACTGGGTAGCATTGATAGAACCACAACGTGAAACAAAAATTTTTGTAAAATCAGCATTAAAGCTTGTATTTGCATTATGGATGTTGTTTTTATTAAAAAGCGTATCTAGCTCTTGGGCTTTTAAAAATTTATTTGGTTTTTCGGGAGACTTGTGTGCGGTATATAGTTTATTAAAACCAACGCCCGCCTCATCTTTTTTTGTTTTATCTCTTAAGGAAGAAAAATACAATAAGCTGTCGTATTCAAAAGGTGCATACTCGCTTACTTTACTATTAACAGCGCTATCTAAATGAATGACTTTAACATTAACTGGATTTTTTATCAGTATTTGAGCAATATCACAAGCTTCAAATTCTTGTTTGGCCTTTAAAGCTATTTTTTGCTTTTCTTTGTCCTTACTGCTTCGTTGTTTTTTATAATACTTATCAAAATATTTTTTAGCGTCTTTATATTTTCCATTTGTTTTTAATTGCATGGCAATGTAAAATGGAACTTCTTTATATATCTTTCCATTATCAGCTTTAAATATTTTTTGATACCAATGCAATGACACATCATTATCATAATTTAAACGAGAAGCATCCGCAAATAAAATTTGATATTCAATTTTTGAGGAGTCAATTAAAATGACCTGATTATAATATTGTGCCGCAGACGAATAATCTTTTTTAGAAGTAGCTTCCGTGCCTTGTTTTAAAAATTGCTTTATACTTTGGGAATTGAGATTAGTTGAAACAACTAAACAAAACATAAATAATAGTTTATACCGCTTCTTAACTATTTGCATACTACATATAAATTGGACAAACCCTTGTTCTTGGAACAAACAAAATGACTTTTTTGAAAATATAAGTTACGTAAAATTCAAAACCTCCTCTGCGATTTGTTGCTGCAATAAATTTGCTTGTGTTTAAATCGTAACTTACTCCAGCTGTTAGTGTTTTTATTTGATAGCCTAATCTTGAGATAATAGCATCTTTAGCTCTATAATAAAGTCCTATGGAGGCAAATTGATTTCTTTTTTCATCTAAATGAAATTTAGCTTGTGCTCCTGAAATTATTTCATTATACTTTCCTTGATGTGAGTAAAATATCTCTGTGATAATGTCTGTTTTCGCCCCAATTGGATAAGCAAAACAAATATAATTATTCAGTTTCGTATCAATCTTACTAGCATTATTATTTTGAAAAGTTAATTTTGGATTTGTAAAATGATAATAAGAAATGCCATACTGCAAAAATGATCTTTGTTTAATTGCATATTGGAAAGCGGTGCCAATATTAAAATCCCAAAAAGTTGTACTGTTTTTATTAAAATTTTCTCCTGTTCCATTTGATGAAGTATAAATACCATTTTGATATTGATCATCAAACGTCATCTTGCTATAATTAAATCCAACATTTGAAATGCCCATCATTATACCGCTAGTCCAAAGTATTGTAGAATCTTTATTTAATTTATAAATATAAGATCCTGAAAGATACAATTGATTAGCCCCATAATTGGATTCGCCTGCTTGATCATTATTAAAAATGATGCCTATACCAAAGCAATTTCTTTTCATTTTTTTAGTTTTAAGCCTCATATCGCCAGCAAAAGAAAAAGATTTATATGGAACTGGGACGCTGCTCCATTGGCTTCTGTATATACCGCTAATTCTGTAATCTCCATCAAAAAATCCTGTAAATGCGGGGTTAAGATTAATAACAGAAGCATTAAACTGAGAAAAGTGAACATCCTGGCTAATTAAAAATTTAGACTGTAAAATGCAAAGTAATAAGATCAAAAATTTTTGAAATAAAAAATATTTTAAATGAATTCTCACCTTGTGATTATCTTATTAATGTTACGTTACCTTTTCTAAAAATTTCTTCGCTTTGTTCCTCACACCGAGCCTTCATATAATAACCAAAAACATCTGAATCAGAAAATTTTCCTTTGTAATTTCCATCCCAACCTTGCCTTTGATCTGTTGTTTCAAAAATTAATTCACCCCATCTGTTATATACAGCAAAATAAAATTCCTTATATGTAGGCCCTCTTATTTTAAAAACATCATTATGTCCATCTCCATTTGGGGTAAACGTGTTAGGAATATATAATTCAGAACCTTCAATTTCAAAAAATGAAACAATTGAAAGAGAATCTTTACAATTAAGCCCGTCTGGAATATCTGCATTTAAAGTTACTTGATAATTTCCCGTAATTGTAAAGGTGTGAAATGGATTCGGTTCATTGCTCTTTGTTCCGTCTCCAAAATTCCATCTCCAAACAGGATTTATTCCTAGCAACTCTTCAGTTTGTTCTTTAAAAGCAATTAAATTGTTAGAACAAGGAATTGGACTGAATGTAAAAGATGCTTTAAACAAACTGCTAATAGATACTGTTGTTTTAACTGTATCGTTACATAATGGTTTTCCATTAACATATGCTACCATGGTTACCGAATATGTTCCTGAACTTGGATAAATATAAGTTGGAGATTTCACGTTGGAGGTATCAGCAACTGTAGTTGGGTCTCCAAAATACCAATTAAAAGCTAATTCTGAACTTCCCGTACTATTATTTACAAATGGAATCGTCGTTGTTCCGCAAATAATTTTAGGAGCTTGAGCTGCGGCTACCACAATTTGAGGGCAAGGCTTTACAATGATTTGATAATCTCGTCTGGTTTCACTTAACAAAACTCCTTTTCTGTATTCTTTAACTTTTAAGCCAACGACAAAATATCCTTGTAAACTAGGCGTAGCTGTAACCAAGCCATTTGAGGAATTAACAGTCATTGCAATTCCTCCTAACATATTTAAAGTATTGTATGGGGCTTGCCATGGAACAATTGCGTAAGGCGGATCGTTAGGTGGCTGAGGTCTTGGATTGAATGTTGATGCACCATCAAAAGGAGTAAATAATTCATAAACCAACGAATCGCCATCAAAATCTATTGCAGAATTATCAAAAATAAAAGGTTTGTTTGCGCAGACGAAAGGACGAACAATGTTTTTAAATACAGGATTACTATTAATAGCAGCCACTTCAGGTCCTGGAACAAATGCTGTATATGTTGCTCCTACTGAATTCGGATTGATTAAATTAAGAATATTTTGGTTACGGCAACAACGTTGATATACCAATTGGTAGCCTCCAGCAAGTGGCGGAAGATTAATGGTATCGATGTAATGGCAATATTTATAACAAAAAAAAGCTGGCACGTCAGTACATTGATCATATAAATTTGGCGGTACATTGCCACTGTCTCTCGGGATCATAAATTGCTGAAAAACCAAATTGTTAGATGAGTTAAATACTCCTAATGATGCAGGTGAATCAAAGCCAACCAGACCAACACAAGCGTCACGATAAATCGTTAAACGGATTTCGTAGTTATTTCCGCCTAAATATTTATAATTAAGCTCCCCGCCAACTATGTGAGTAGCTTTTGTTTCAAAAAAAGCGAAAACAAAAAACAATAAGGGAATAATTATTTTTTTTATAGAATCAAATTTTGAACACATTTTTTTACATATAAATTGGACATACCCTTGTTCTTGGAACAAATAATTTCGGTTTAGCATAAATATATATCATGGAAATTTCAAAGCCGCCTCTTCTATTTGTTGCTGTTTTGAAAGCCGAATAATTATAATCATAAGACACTTGCACGCGTGTAGATTGATATTGAAGGCCGATGGTCGTAATGAAGGCGTCACCCAATCTGGATAAAAAACCCATATTAATGATGGTATTGGTTTTTGGTTCGATATGATAATAGTAAGATAAGCCGATGATGTTTTCTTTAAATTTTTGTTGTTGATTGGCATAATACTCAAATTGAATATTTGAAATATTAGAAAAACCATATTTTAATACTAATGATTCACTGTGTTTTATTCTTAAAATCACACCGCTCGTGTTGTAAAACGAAATGTTTGGTTGATTCATATGGTTGATGGCGTAACCGACACTAGCAGTTAATCGATTGGAAATATTTTTTTGAATAACGGTTCCGAAGCCAACATCAGCATATATTTTAGATTGTTTTTGAAGCACTTCTCCATTAGATAAACCTGCGTTATATCTATCTCCATCCCATTGGGCATCAAATGATAATTTATTTACATCCAAACTAATATTACTAATGCCAGCTAATAACCCAATTGCTATTGTGAATCCAGTATCTTTCTTAAAAATAATTTTATGATTAATTGGAATTTTAAATTCATTGATTTGATAATTGCCATCACCAGCAACATCATGGTTAAAAATAATTCCAACGGCTTCTTTGGTTTTTTTGATGAGCGTTTTTTTGAGATTAAAATCAGCGCCAAAACCAATTGTATTATAAGGCACAGAAACGGTTTTCCATTGATTGCGATAATTGAAAATGAAACGTCCATCACCAGCAAACATTCCTGCGTTAGAAGGATTTAAATTAAGAGGCGACATGTTCCAGTTTGAAAAATGAATATCCTGACCAATGAAGAATGAAGAATGAAGAGTGAAGAATGCAAAAAGCACAACCTTATAAAAGCGAGTATGTGTTTTTAGAAACTTCATCATCTCATTAATGTGATATTACCTTTTTTAAATGATTCCTCTCCATTATTACATTTAAAGGTCATGTAATAACCATAAACGCCTTGGTCTAGTAATTTTCCTTTAAAAGTTCCGTCCCAACCTTTTTGAATATCTTTGGTTTCGAATATTTTTTCTCCCCATCGATTGAAAATTGTTAAATATACTTCTGAAATAAAATTGCTTCGTATGTAAAGCAAGTCATTCACACCATCATTGTTTGGCGTAAATCCAGTGGGGAGATAAACGACGCCTTCGTTGCAAATGTCAGTGATTAATTCAATATAGATTGTTTTAAGGGCATATCTACATTTTCCAGCATCTTCAAAATAGATGGTATATTCTTGGCTTTTTAACGGAAATATTTCATAGCTGTTATTTCCTAAATCTGTGATTGGAATTGAAGGTACAATTGAAATCGCGCCTGAATAAGGAAACCCATTTAATGTAAATGTAGTTGAACCTCCAATTGAAACAGAACTGCTAGATATACTAAAAGTGTAACTATTATAAGCAAATGGAAAGACGTTTACAGTTGTTGTTAAAACACTTTTGCAAGTATCAGTTCCAAAAAGTGTGCTGATGGTTACTGAATATACAGTAGTTGTTTTTACAAAACAGAATGGATTGGCAATATTTGGATTAGATAATCCTATGGCGGGGCTCCATTTATAGGAAATACCACCAGTGGCCTTCAACTGAAGTGTGTCTGATTCGCATTTATTTTGCGATGCATTTACTGATATTGGGAGGAAACCACTTAGGGTAATTGTTTTATTAATGCTATCTCTACAGCCAAAAACATTGGTTACAATCAAAGAAACGGTGTACGAATTAGGCGACAAAAAATAATAGAGTGGGTTTTGAATGCTGGATGTATTAACGCTTTCAAAATTCCACAACCAAGAAATTGGGTTAATAAATGAAGCATCGGTAAATTGCACATTATTATTACAAGATCCAACTGAATACGTGAAGTTGGCTTTGATTTGAGGACGAACAATAACGCTGGTCGTAAGTGTTTGTGAGCAAGTATATCCTGGTGTATTATTTTCAATGATAACACTGTAAGTTGTGGTTGTGGTAGGATTTGCTGTAGGTGTTGGAGAGAAAGGATCGGACAAAGTTGAGTTGGGAGTCCAGGTATAGGTTATTCCACCTGCTGCGTTTAAGGAAGTACTCGCCCCAAAACAAATGGTATTAGATGCTGATGCAGAAGGTTGAAAATCAAAAACTGAAATGGTTTGAGTGGCAACTGAAGAACAAGCAAATAAATCTGTTGCAACCAAACTTAAGGTGTATGAACCATTAGCACTATAAGTGTTTGGAGAAAGAATCGTCGGGCTTACTGGGCTACCATCACCCCAATCCCATTGGTAATTAATGGTTCCTGCATTCGTACTTGTATTAATAGCAAATACACTGTTGGTGCAAGGGTTGTTGGTATAATCAAATGAAACGGATGGAAGTGGTTGAACAATAACGCTGGTCGTAAGAGTTTGTGCGCAAGTATATCCTGGTGTATTATTTTCAATGATAACACTGTAAGTTGTTGTTGTGGTAGGATTTGCTGTCGGTGTCGGAGAAAAAGAATTCGATAAAGATGAAGTGGGAGTCCAGGTATAAGTTGTTCCACCTCCTGCGTTTAAAGACGTGCTCGCTCCAAAACAAATGTTAGTAGTTGTTGAGACAGAAGGTTGGAAATCAAAAACTGAAATGGTTTGAGTGGCAACTGAAGAGCAACCCTCATCTGTAGTAGTCGTTAATGATACGGTATAATCTCCATTAGCCGAGTAACTATGAGTGGGTGAAGTTAATAAAGAAATAGGTGTTCCATCCCCCCATTCCCAGTTGTAAGCGCTAAGCCCTATTACAGTACTGGTATTAGCAGTTGTTAATAAACCAGAGCATGGTGGTATTGTTGCTGTAAATGCAGCCGTCGGAGTTGGAAAAACAGAAATAAAAACAGTGATGCTATCTTTTATATTACATGATATTGGGCTATAAACTACCAAAGAAACGGGATATATCCCAGCATTTGTAAATGTTTCAGTTGGATTGATGGTAACAGAATTTTCACCACTTGGCAAATACCATAAAAAAGAAGCACCAGGAGTGGCGTTGGTAAAATTAACAGTTAAGGGGGCACAACCGCTTAAGGTATTTGTGTTTATGGTAGATACAGATAGTAAAAGTTGAAAATCAATTTTAATTACACCGTTATTGCAATTACTACTATAATTATTAAATCCTGGTGTGCCAGGCCAAGCTCCAGGAGTTACTGGAAAATCTTGTCTTCCACCACAACCTGC
The DNA here is from genome assembly GCA_046345275.1 of Bacteroidota bacterium. Lineage (GTDB taxonomy): Bacteria > Bacteroidota > Bacteroidia > B-17B0 > Aurantibacillaceae > UBA4416. Next base: position 17,405 of record JBKDJY010000212.1, on the reverse strand, counting down.
ACAAACGGACTGATAAATTTTTCCTTGAGCATCAAACCGAGAGGTGCCACCATCAACATGCTCATGACTAATATTCCCACCAAAATAAGAGCCATATTTTAAAACCGCTGCATTAGAATCTAAACTCATAAAATAGAAATCGGTACCATCTGTTGTGCTTTGGGTCGCATTTAAAAGCGGCATGTTGCTTAATAATCCAGGCGAAAATATACTTGAGCCCCAGCCCGAAAGATAAATATTGCTGCATCTGTCAATTGAAAATGCTGAGGGTGATATATCAATATCTGATGTATTATTCCCAAAAACTGTCGACATTTTTAAAGTACTTAAGGAATTATCTAATTTTGAAATAAATTGATGTGTATTTGGTACACTAAATACTGAAGTTGCTGTTGCGGCAGCTAATACAGGCATGTTACCCAATGATTGGCCATATATATAAATATTTTTATTTCTGTCAGTTTGTATAAAATAAGATTGGTCATATTCAGAAGTGCCAAAATAGGTTCCATTTAAAACAACACTGCCAGTAGGGCTAATCCGGATGATATAACCATCGCCACTACCGCCTTGGTATGACGATTGATAACCGCCTACTGCATGTGGAAAATCGTTGCTTGTTGTTCCGCCTGTAACAAAACATTCATTGTTATTGTCAATAATTAGGCCATTCCCTGAATCTGTGCTGGAACCTCCTATATATGACGAATATAGTAGCGTAGTTAAATTAGAATTAAATTTAAATATAACCCCATCTTGTTTTCCACCAAGTGTATTATCAAAAGAATTAACAGTAGGAAAATTGGCAGAGCGGGTTGAACTCGTCACATAAATATTATTTTGTAAATCTAACTGTATTTCGCCTCTACAATGGTCGCCCCAATTAAATTGTAAGCTGTCATAACGCGGTTGAGGAACAAATACAAAGCTGGTGGCAGGCGGTACAGCGGCTATAGGAAGAAAATTGTAGGAATCCGTTTGATTAATGCCGTCATTTCCGCTTCCGCCAATAAAAGTGCAGCCTAGTAAAGAACTACCATTGGCGCTAAATTTTGCCACGTAAATATCAGTTCCATTTAAAAAACGATGACCATTATAGACAAATGTTACAGTATCACCGCCATTAAATGTGCCATCATAAGCCGCTGAACTTACTGGAAAATTAGTGGAACTAGTTACGCCAAAAAAACACAGATTATCGTTACTATCTACAATTAAACTATTCACAGTTTCCGTTCTATTGCCCCCTAAATAAGTTGAAAACAATAGGGCATTTCCACTGGAATTATATTTGGTAATGACCACGTCTGTATTTCCTGAATAAGCTGGGCCAAAAAAAGAAGCACTGTAAGCGCCTGGCGTTGTAGGGTAACCAATATTAAAAATGATTCCCCCTGAATATAAATTTCCTTGGGTATCAAAGGTTGCAGTCATCCCAAAATTATCAGCTGTAGAGCCGCTTTGGGCTGCAAATACCAACAAAGGATCAATAATTAATTCAAATTCTTTATTGTATCCTTTGGGTAATTTGTAAGTAATGGTTTTATTTATTAACACAAACTCACAAGGCACTACAACTTTTAACCCATTTATAACTTGATAAGCAAAAGGTTTTTGTTCAATCATCTCACTAAAGGCCGTTTTAATAACAAGCTTACCCTTATGAAGTTTGATGTTATCAATTCCTTCATAATTTAATCGAATATCACTTACATTTCCTTTAGGCTTTACTACAAAATTGTATTTTATATTCCCTTCAATGGTTGAAATATCATAATCTATATTCTGATAAAGGTTTCGATATAAAACTTGATGATAATTTTTTACGTTCGATTTCCATTTGGTTTTATCTTCATTAATGAAGAAATTCTCATAAAAAATGCCTTGATTTTGTTTTTCGATCTTAGAATTTGCATTACAACCTTCAAATGAAACACTAAAAGCATGGCCATTAATTTGATCATCAATAAAAGTACCTGGCTCTATATGCTTCAGATGAAATTGTCTGGCTTTGTATTTATCGTAAAAATGATAGGTAATCTTATCTCGTTCTAAAAAAAGAGCTCCGCCATCAAGCCCAGCTCTGCATAAGATGCGATTGTCCCATTGCCCAGCATTTTCGGTAAAAGTTAAACCTGGAGGAGTTGGAGGAGTTACAACTTCTTGGGCATTCATCCAAAAAAAGGTCAAGGAAAAAATGGTTATAAAACTTTTTAATTTCATCACTATACCAAATGTAAACAAAAAAAGCCCAGAAAAATAATTTCTGAGCTTTTAACAATTCTACAATTTATTATCTTAAAGTTCCGTTTTTATCGGCTTCTTTGGTTTGTTTTAAAATTTGATTGGTCCAATATGCCAACAAAATAAGTATGATTGACCAAAAGAAAATATTTGGCAAATGTCCCAAAACTTTCATTCCTTTAAATATCCATTGAGAAAAATCTCCTATCGCATAAAAAACATCTGTCATTGTTATCTTTAGAGCGCTCATAATTAAATCTATTTTGTTAAGTTTACAGTACAAAAATAAAAAAATTCTGTACAAAGTAGCTTTTTCTTCAAAAAAATGATTGTTGGTTTATTAAAACATAAAATTGAATTGTCACTGCTCACTCTTTTCAGCACTTGTGTCATATTATCCATTTATTATTTCTCCGTTTCAAAATCAGTTTTTGTAACGGTTTCAGAGAAAGAGTATTTATTTTACGATTTAATTTTCAAAAGATCAGAAGCATTTTCTTTTTCCTATAAGCTTATTAATTTATGTTTAATATTTTTTGGAGCTTATGCCATCAACATCATTTCTGTGAAGAATGAATTGATAAACAAAGGGAATTTTTTGCCCGCATTTTTATATTTGGTTTTTTCATTCTCTTCGATTACCAGTTCTGAAATGCAGCCCATTTTAATTTCAAATTTGTTTTTAATCTTCAGCTTTCATCTAATATTTAAGTCTAGTTCAAATGAAAATGCATTTAATGATTCTTTTAATATTGGGCTTTTGATATCATTAGCGAGTTGTTTCTTTACCTATTATTTTTTGTTAATTCCTTTAATCATGATAGCCTTTCTTTTATTTAAGTCATTTAATTGGAGAGAACATCTGTGCTTTTTGGTGGGCGTTTTTACGCCCATCTATTTTTATGAAAGTATTTCATATTTATCTGAAAATGATTTTGCAAAACCGTTTTTATTATTTTCCAGCTTGTTCAAACATCCTGACAAACCTTTGTTTTCTGAGTATGATTTACCTTTAATTTTCACATTTATTTTTTTGACCATTATGGCTTTCATTTATTACATAAACAAGGGTTTTGGAAATAAGATAAAAATACAAAGTGCAAAAAAACTATTAATCTGGTTTGGGCTTTTGTGTTTTATGATTTCCGTTTTAGACGCTTCTTCACTTACACTTTTATTGCCATGCGCCATTCCTCTTAGCATCATCATAGGCGATTATATCTATGAAATTAAACGCCTGAAAATAGCAAACACTTTATTGTCTGCACTTATTTTGTGTTTACTGCTAGTTTATTTTCATCAATTAAACTGGATATAGTTTAATGTCATTCATATTTTGTTTAAAAATTAAATATTCAAGTATCTAGAATTACTTATTTTTATAAAAAAATTAAAAATCAATCATGATGAAATTTGGAGTTGTTGTTTTCCCTGGTTCTAATTGTGACGAAGACATGGTGTATGTTTTAAAAGAAATTTTAAAGCAAGAGGTTGTTAAACTTTGGCACAAACAAACCAGTTTAGAAAATTGTACCCATATTATTTTACCTGGTGGATTTTCTTATGGAGATTATTTAAGAAGTGGCGCAATAGCACGTTTTTCGCCCATTATGAATGAAGTTGTAAAGCATGCCGAAAACGGTGGATTTGTTTTTGGTGTTTGCAATGGCTTTCAAATACTTTGCGAAAGCGGTTTACTTCCAGGAGCTTTATTGCATAATAACAGTCGAAAATTTATTTGTAAAAACATCTATATCAAAGCCGAAAATACAAATTCTGCCATAAGCAATTCTGTTCCATTAGAGGCTTTAAAAATTCCCATTGCACATGGCGAAGGAAAATATTTTGCAGATGCTGAAACCATCTCTCAGCTTCATAAAAATGGACAAATTATTTTTAGGTATTGTAATGAAAAAGGAAAAGTAACAGAAGATAGTAATCCAAATGGCGCCATTGATAACATTGCTGGCATTTGTAATGCAGAAAAAAATGTTTTTGGAATGATGCCACATCCTGAAAGGGCAGCAGATGAAACACTTTCAAATACTGACGGCAAGTTTATTTTTGAAAGCATATTAAAGCATGCTTTGCAAGCAGTTTAAAATAATAAATTAGTTTTTGATTTTTTATCTTTTAATTTTTCCAAGTAAATTTCATGGACAGAAATAAAATTGACATTATTTTTTATAGCCTCGATGATTGAATAATTATGCAAAAAACGGTTATCCCCTTTAATGATTAAAAAATAATCAGATTTTTCAAGTTCAGCCAATAGTTTGGTATGTCGTTGAACATTTCCGGAAAATAAATCAATCCCAAGTTGGCTACTTTTCCTATCAGGTGATTGAAATGATGTTTGATTCGAAATCAAATTGAATTCTATATTTAACTCTTCATGCAAATGCGTGTATAATGGAAAAAGAAATTGTTCGCCTTCTTTATGGCTAAAATCTAGAAAATCTCGAAGTTTAAGATCTATATTTAGAGATTGGTTTAGTTCACTGATGACCGAATAAATACTCGCACTGGAAGAAATAGATATAATATCAAAATCAAAATGTTCATCATCATAAATATCTAAACTGTGCAAGGCCATTTTAAACTGTTTTTACAAATCTAATGGTATTTATACAAAAAAACTATTCGCCGATTCCTGATAATACTTGAATCATCGCCTTTGCTTTCAAAAGACATTCTTCGTATTCATTTTCTGCATCGCACATTGCGGTAATGGCACTCCCCACACTAAAACTTAAATAGCTTTTTTCAGCATCATAAAATATACTTCTAATTAAAACGCTAAATTCAAAATTACCTTCCGTATCAATATAACCAACAGCTCCAGAATAAGGACCCCGATTATAAAATTCAAATTCATCAATTAGTTCCATAGCCATTTTTTTTGGCGCGCCAGTCATGCTAGCCATCGGGAAAGTAGTATTCAAAATATCTTTAAATGACTTGCTGTTTTTTATTTCGCACTTAATGGTGCTAACCATTTGATGAACTTGTTTGTAAGATTCAATATCAAATAATTTGTCAACACTAACTGTGCCTTTTTCAGCAACACGAGATAAATCATTTCTGCAAACATCAACAATCATTACATTTTCCGTCTTTTCTTTTAAACTTTCTTTTAACGTGTTTTTGTAGACTAAGTCTTCACTCTCTGTGATTCCGCGCTGTGCAGTTCCTTTAATGGGTTTTGTTGTTAATGTATTTCCTTTTTTAGAAATATATAATTCTGGGCTTGAGGATATGATGTATTTAGTGTCAATTTTCATTAAACACGAAAAAGGGGCTTCACTAATTTGATATAGTTTTTTAAAAATATCCAATGGATTTATTTCAACTTCTTGAGCTTCAAAAGTGATGCAGTAATTTATTTCATAAATATCTCCCAGCTGAATGTGATTTTTTAACTCATGTACTTTTTTGATATACTCTTCTTTGGAAACAGTTGCTTTCACAGTTATTTTTCTAGACTCTTTTTTTTCTGGATCTAAAAATTGAAGATGAGAAATTCTTTTTTTTTCAACTTTTGCAAATAAAAGATTGGGAAACAAAAGTGGATTGTTTCTTTTATAAGAAAATGATTCTAATTCATTCTTGTAATCATAATTGATAAACGCCATGTGATTTTTTAAATCAGCATCAATCTTGCTTAATGTATTAGACAAAAAAACATCGAAACATTCTTTTTCAATCTCATTTTCTTTTATAAATGCGTATGTATAATTCTGAAAAAAATCTTTCATTGAATACATAAAATATTATTTCTTTAATAAAGTTGATGTTTTAAATTAACTACCAACCACTTATTTCCCAAGTATTTTGAGATCGCATAACTTGTTCAATAATATCTCTAACACAGCCTTCGCCACCTTTTCGATTAGAAATATAAATAGAAATCTCCTTTATTTCGTAGGCTGCATTATTTGGGCAAGCTGCAATTCCAACTCGCTTCATCACGTCATAATCAGGCAAATCGTCGCCCATATATACTATTTCTTCTTCATTAAGGTGGTGTTCTTTGATATAATTTTCGTAACAATGAATTTTATGACTTTGGCTTAAAAAAACATCATTAATACCCAAAATACTTAATGCATTTTTAACAGCCATGCTATTTCCACCTGTGATAATGGCAATACGGTACCCTTTTTTTACTGCTAATTGCAAGGCATAACGATCTTTGGAATTCATGTTCCTAACCAATTCCCCGTCGGGCATGACTTGCACGGTGTCGTTTGTTAAAACGCCATCTACATCAAACAAAAATGTTTTTATGAATGGTAGTTTTTCTTTAAAGTTTAACATGATGTTGTTCCATGATTAAGTGAGAAAGAGATTTATAAATATTTGATAATTGCTTGTTAGATCGTAATAATTTTAAATGTTTTTCCATGGTAATTTGATCATTTCTTCTAGCTGGGCCTGTTTGAGCATCTAATGGATTGATGAGTTGAGCTTTATTAAAAGATTGTTTTAATATTGGAAATAATAATTTAAGATTTTTTTTTGATAAGGACTTTTCAAATAGCTGATAGGATATGGCATAGAGGGCGTTTGTAAAATTACATCCGAAAACGGCAGCTAAGTGAATATTTAATCGCTTAGAAGAATTTACTTTTTTAATGGTAGAAGAAAATTGATGCGCCAACATCTTTAGTTTTGTATAGGCGACGTTCGTATTTGCTTCTAAAAGTATTGGGGTCATTTTCCAATCTATCAAATCATTTTTAGTAAACGTTTGTAATGGATAAAATACGCCAATGTCCTTAGATACATTTTTAAGTGCAGACATACCAATGCTCCCCGAAGTATGAACCACTAAATTTTTTAATCTTAATGGTATTAAGTTTTTAGCAACTTTTTTGATTGATGAATCGTTTACACAAATCACATAGATGTCGGCATTTGTAACAATTTCAATATATTTAGTTGTAAACTCACAATGATTTTGCTGAGCTAGAAACAAGGCTTCTTTAGTTTTGCGATGATTAAATACCTGAAGGAGTTTTAAGGTATTATTGCTCGAAATAAAATGAATAATGTGTGAGGCTAAATGACCAGCTCCAATCAACACTATGTTAGTTTGTTTTATCAATTGAGCTCGCTTTGCAATTTTAATTAAATCTTTGACAATTTATTTACTCTTCTTCTTTCTAATATTGCAATGATGGTTCCAATAATCATGGTGAGAGACCCTAACCATAAAATATTAATGTGTGGAAATTCATAGGCTTCAAGAACAACAAATTCTTTTGTGTTACTGACTTTTTCACTTAATTGTATTTCAATGCTTCCTTCTTCAGGATTAATTTTCCAAAATATAAATTTTAAGCCCAGCTCATTTAATTCGAATTGATCAGGCATAACCGTATTGTTTTTTAAGATGTATTTTGGATAGGCCCTATAAACTTTTCCTTTTATGTCGGTAGCCTTTAAAACAGCTGTAACAATGAGCAAACTATCCGCTTTCGAATATTGTTGTTCTGTTAAATTGGTAGTAATTGATTCTATTAAAATGATGGCATTTTCTGCAAAGATGGTATCATTGATGTGTCCAATAAAATTGGTTGGTTCTTTATAAGCATCTTTTTTTATGTCTCTATTATCAGATAAATCTGCATAAGTGATGTGTGTGTATATATCTTTTTCTAAAAAGTGTTTGGTGTCTGGGTTAGAAGCTTGCCCCATTCTTGGATTGTCTTGAACCATTGGATGCAATTCAAAAACCTTTTTAAATGAACCTTTTTCATCTTTAGTTAAATAATCCATGTTAAAAAAAACATCAATCCCTTTCCTTTCTTTGCCTTTATAGGTTACAAAATAATTGCCCATTTGAAGTGTATCTCCCTTGGTGAGTAATAAACTTTTTTGAGCATTAAAATTTTCACCTAAACTAGCTACATTTTTAGTTGAGGTGTTTTGTGAAATGGTTTGTTTTTTTGATGTTGAAATTAAAGCACCAATAATGATCAATGAAAAACCAATATGGGCAATAGATGCGCCTGCATGTTTTATTTTTCCTTTAATAACACTTAAAAAGTACTGCAAATTAGCCAAAACAGAAAATATGCCAGTTGTCAATAATAGCGAGTAAGAAATCAAATTCCATTTTTCTGAATTTGAAGCTACAGGATAGTCATGCAAAAAATACAGAGGAATACTGGATACTGAACCAAACAAAATAGAAAAAAATAGAGGAATGAGAAGTTGCTTGTAGAATGTTTTTTGATCCGTTTTTTTATATTTCAAAAATTGTGTAAAGCCTATGAAACACATCGCTAAAATGGCAAAAGGAGTTAGCCACCTATTGTAATCTGATATTTTTAAAGGCGCTTTTTCTAAATTAAATAATTTGTTTAAAACAGGAATTGAAGTAAAATAAGTAATGACAATTGCTGATAGAAGAAATAAAAGTGAACCGATAAACATCCAAAATTCTCTGCTATATAAATTTTCCTCATCAACTTCTTTAGGAAAAAATTTAATATATGAATAGATAATTAAAATAATGCTAGACGAGATCCACAGCAACAGTAACAAAGTTTTATATCCATAAATAGAACTCAAATAAAACACCAATAATGAAATCAAAATGTAAGAAACCTTTATTAATTTGTCATGGATAAGGAATGAAACACATAAAAAAATAAAGGTTAGCACATAAATCACTAATTGACCTTGCATTCCTAAATCAGTAAATGCGTGTACAGAACTTGTCCCGAGGATGCCACTGCGGGTTAAAAAAGTGGAATACAACACCAATAAGAAAGATGAAATGGCTAATAAATGCGTCATGAATAAAGAACCGCCTTTATTTTTGTTTATAATCATGACGTGCCCTGCGGCAACAATTATTAACCAAGGCACCAACGAAGAATTTTCTACTGGGTCCCACGCCCAAAACCCTCCAAAACTCAAGGCTTCATAAGCCCAGGCACCACCCATTAAAATGCCAGTGCCTAATATCATGATGCAAAAAAACGTCCAAGTCAAGGCTGGCTTTTGCCAAGTATTAAAATCTTTTTTCCATAATCCAGCAACAGCAAATGCAAAGGGTGGTAGCGTTGAAGAGAATCCTAAAAATAAAATTGGTGGATGAATGGTCATCCAATAATTCATTAAAAGGGGGTTTAATCCTCGCCCGTCTAGCTTTGATAAATAATTTGGGTTTTGTATAAATGGCAGATTTGCAAAGTCAGGATTTTCCCTAAGAAGTGTAAAGGGATTTGTCCCAAATTTGTAATCAAACACATAAACACCAAGAAGCATACTTGCTAAAAAAACTTGAACCAATGAAAATACGGCCATTGCTGGTGCTTCCCATTTACTGTCAATTGTTTTTCGAAGAATGTTTCCAAGTACGACATTCCAAAAAGTCCACAATAAAAAACTACCTTCTTGTCCTTCCCAAAAGCATGACATGATATACTCTAAAGGCATGCTATTGTTGCTGTGTTGCCAAACATAAGAAAATTCGTAGTAATGGTTAAATAACAAAAAGAATAAGGTACTTGCAATTCCTAAGACTGATAAAGAGTGTAGAGAAAAACTAAATCGAGCAAATTTTTTCCATTCAGAATTGAGAGAATAATCCTTTGCAAAAAAATAATACGCTACCGTTGATAAGATTGCTGAAACCAATGAAAGAATAACAAAGCCGTTACCGATATTTCCAATCCATAGATGTTCTCCAATGTAAGCGGTTGTATTCTCCAATTTTAATTGATTTTTTATTTTATTTGTGGCTTCCCATCATTGTATTTGCTTGGGCATTTCATCAAAATATCATTTGCATGAAAATCATTTCCTTTCATTTTTCCAATCACAACGATTTGTTCTGATTTTTGAAAATCTTGCGGAACACTTTTATGCAACACAACAGTTTTTTCTAATCCGTTAATATCACTCATTCTAAAAATACATTCGTCTGCATTTATTTTTGGATCATATACCACAGGAAATTCCTTATTAAGTTTGCCTACAACATGGTATTCAGTATCAGGATTAGCCATTGCTTCTATAAAATTTGCATATGAAGCATTATTTCCTAGGGAATAAAAAATAACTCCTATGGCAACGGCTATAACAATAATACCAACGATGTGAATTTTTTTCATTTTTTTTCTATTTTTTTTAATTTAAAATCAATATAAATTAAATAAGCAATAATGCACGTGAAAATAATGGATAATACAGCAATTACGACATAAATTTTTCCATCACTTCTAAACTTATCTGCCATCTCTGGTTCCGCCAAAATTGTTTGAGCATTTGATATGACAAAAGAAAGCATTGAGCAAAAAATTAAACTAAATTTAGTCTTCATATTGTTGGTGTTTTAAAAGTGTCATGCGGTGTTTAATATCAAAAATCCAAAGACTAAATAATATCCATCCAATTACAGCAGGATAAAATACGGTTCTTAAACTACTATCCATATCATATTGTGCGAACTTTGCATTACCGCCATTACCAGGATGAAGAGAATCAGTTAAACGAGGCAATATCATAATGAAAACATTCATCATAACAAATGCAAAAATATTATAAACAGCAGAAATGCGGGCACGTTTTAAATCATCTGCAAGGGAACTTCTTAAAATGAAATACGCTAAGTAAATTAAAACAGCTATCGCTACACCATTCAGCTTAGGATCTTCAAATGTCCACCAAGTACCCCATGTAAATTTTGCCCACATACAACCTGTTAGCAAGCCTGGTAAACTAAAGAACAAGCCAACTTGCGCAGCTTGATGACTTAATAAATCTGACTTTAAATCATTTTCGGAAAGCTGTTTGATTGCAAACCAAAATGAAATAACCATTTGAAACAACATTGCAAACCAAATGGGAACATGGTAATATAAGTTTCTAATACTTTCATTTAATATATCTAAACGTGGCACATGATTCAACATTCCCCATATAATTGAATATAAAATGAGTATTGCTCCAGTTATTTTCCACCATTTTAACATCGTCATTAATCTTTCCAAATGTAATTAAATAATAAAACGGCCAATAATACGACCACCAAATTAAGCATGATTAAAATAAGCAAATATTTAAAACTCACACTCCAAGCTAAGCCATCAATGGCAAATTTGCTTAACTTAATTGACACTAAAATAAGAGGCATTAAAACAGGGAAACTTAAAATGGCCATTAAACTAATATTTGAAGAAGCCTTAGACGCGATGGCACTCATCAATGTTAAAACTCCTGAAAAAGCGGTTGAGCTAAAAAATAAGCATGATAAAAACATGGCCATGTTTTGAACCAAGCTCCCAACAAACCATGAATAAAAAAAGAAGGTTAGTAAACTCAAGGTTGACATCAATAACATATTGTAAACAATTTTACTGATGATAAAATAGCGAGGATGATAATATAAATAATTGAATAAGGCTTTTCCTTTTGTTTCTTGTAAAAAACTTTTGCTGGAAACATTAATGGTAATAAATAAAAATATAACCCAAAATAAAGCATTCCAAATGGTAGGCGTAATAATTTTTTTAAAACATAAAGCTGAAACAAATACAGTAGAGATAATGTAAACAAATATCCCTGCAATGGTTGATTTTTGTCTAAATTCAATTAGAAATTCTTTTTTAATTAAGTGAGATATTGATTTGCTTATCATTGCGCCGTAAATTTACGCTCTAATATTGATAATTACAATTTAATGAACTGTTCTTTGATATTAATGATGAGAATATAAACTAACGTATAATTTCAAAAAAACCTTTGTAAATATGAGGAGAAGCTTTTGGAACTGACAAAATATAAAAATAAGTCCCGTCTTCATAACCAGATCCATTCCAATCATTTTGATATAAGTCTTTTTCAAAAATTTTGATTCCCCACCGATTTAAAATGATGAGTTTATTTTCAGCAAATGCCTCTAAATTTTTAAATTTTAAAGTTTCGTTCGCGTTATCGCCGTTTGGAGTAATAACGTTCGGCGTTGTTATCCCCGCCTCTACAATGTAATTTATTAAAATTGAGTTAGCACAACCATTCGCATTTGAAACTACCAAAGTAATGGAGTAAGTTCCAGCCGATGGATAAGCGTAAGTTACCTGATTACCAGTTGCAGAGCCGCCATCCCCAAAACTCCAAAAAACTGGCGTTACAAAACCTGAAGAAGTGTTTGTAAATTCTACCGGTTGATTAACCAAAACTGGAGAAGGCGGAGAAGCAGAAAAGCTTGCTATCGGAATGATATCATTGACAACAGCTATTGTTTGTGTTGCAACACAACCTTTAGCGTCAATAAAATTTATGGTCACTTTTTCGGCTTTACAAATAGATAATGTATTAGAACTGATTGAAGGATAGTCAATCCATGAATAAGTATAAGGCATATACAACGACGTGCCATTTGCAGTTATCGTTTCGCATTCAGAGGGACATAGCGTCAAATCGGGAGATGATAAGTTTACAGTTGGAATCGATTTTTCAACATTAATTGTGGCAGTTCCTGTACATAAATTTTGATCTGTAACAATAACCGAATACATACCAACTATATTTGTAGTGATTGTTGAAGATGAGCCCAATGAGCCTGGAGACCAAGTGTAATTATAAGCAGGAGTGCCTCCCGATACAGTCGGAGAAATTGTTGCGTTCAATCCATCACAAAATACAAGAGGAGAAGATGTTACATATACAGCTGGGCTTGAGAATGCAGTTACAAGGCATGAATTAGAAATTGCACCTTTACAACCAGAAACAATGTCTGTAACTTCTAAGGTTAATACTGTAGAAGTTGAAATTGTGATAGAAGGAGATTGAAAAAAATTGCTCCAAGTGTATGTGTAAGCGCCGGAAGGCGGAAAAACTGTTGCTGTTATGGTTGCGCTTAAACCAGCACAAAAAGATACAGCAGAAGGAATGCTTACTGTTGGCGTTGGATTTGATGTAATTAGTATTGTGTTGGATACAACACAAGAATTGACAATCACTGTACATGAATATGTGCCAGGCGTATTCACACTAGTGGTTTGAGTTGTAGCGCCATTACTCCAAACATAATTAGCTAAACCAGTTATCGATGCGTTTAATAAAGTCGATCCTGAATTACATATTGACAATGGAGCAGCAGTAATGTCCAAAACTGGAGCTCCATTTGTAATGGCAATTGTATTACTACCGATGCATCCGTTGATATCCTCTACATCAACAGTGTATTCATTGGGTCCAATTAAATATGCCGTAGGCGTATTTATTCCGCCAGGAGTCCATGTGAAAGAGTTATAAGCGGGCATTCCTATAATAGGTAGTGCTATTGAAACGCTTGCGCTCGTGAGTGGGGAACAATAGTTTGTCAATCCTAAAATCACTGGTTTTGGATTTGGAAGCACCGTTATTGAACTTTGAATGGATTTAAAGCATCCGTTTTTTTTTACGCTTATGAAATACATTCCTGATTCGTTTGGCACAATGGAGCAACCACTTAAGCCATTACTCCAATAAACATTATCATAGGAAACGCAATTTACTAATGAAATGGTAGGGCCAGGAGTTGCACAAACTGTTCCAGAAGGGAAAACAGATAATGTGGGCTGAGGCACCACAAAATTTTGTATTTTAATGTAGTAAGTTGCGGATGTGGATAGGGAGGGAGTACCGTTGTCAGTTCCAGTAATTATAACAGTATGCACTCCCGTAACTGATGCTGAAGCAACAACTTTCCAAGCATAAGTTGTCGATCCAGGGTCTAAAGAGGTTATCCCAATAGGCGAAAAACTTCCACCAAGAGTAGGTGCGCTGGCAGAAAAGGAGATATTTTGATCCAGCTCAGGTGCAAGAAAAGTTGTTGCATAAACCAATGTGTCTCCAAGGGCACAAATTCTGATGGTGTCTCCACAAACAGAACCACCCCCAGCAGCATCTTGAACAATAGGCTTTAAATTATTACCAACACCACAAACGTTAAAAAAATAGGATTTATTATCCAAAAAATCAATTCCTTCATTGAGCCCGTATGGACCGTCATAACTAGAGCCCGCTTTATCAAAACGACCTATTTGAATATAATTTATTTTATCTCCTTTATTAACACCAACTGTTGCTGGAGTACCTTCAAAGCCATCAGAACCATCAGTGTCTCCAGTGGTCCATTGCATGTCACCATAGCAAAAAGCGACATTACTTCCATCGGGTAAAATAGGATCAATGCCGTTGGTAATGATTAATTGAAAATCATTGAGCTTATCGGCATTTTCATTGAAATAGCCTACCTGGTGCCATTTTACTATTAACGATGTTGGCGTTTGCTTAAAATAAACCAACCCACTTCCTGGATCTTGGGTATCAACATCTGCCCAAAATGGAGCAATCATAATTGTATCCAGGGTTATTAAATTTCCAGCAGGGAAACCACCTGATGTATATGAATACAAAGAATCAGTAACAAAATTAATATTCCCATTATTATTGATATAGCAACTTGTATAAGTAGTCCCATAAAAACAAAAATTAAATCCCAATTGAATCTCTTGAGAAAAACCATCATCATTTCTATATTCAGGTGGAGGCAGAGGATTCAAAATTGTTGACATTGGAACAACTGAAAAAGTCGCATCTAAAGGGATTAAACAATCACAACTTGTAGATGCCGAAGTCTTTGATTGAAACGAAGAATTTTTAAATTGAATTTTATGATTCGTATTTTTTTTATAAGGAGAGCTCCCATCTAAAAACTGATATTTCACATGTGGCTTTAGCTGCCCTTCTCTTTTTAAAGCATCAAAAGCTTCGGCAGTAGTGTATATCGTTTGAGTTTTAACCGACAAGGCTGTAAACAAAGTCAGAAATAAAAAAATATTTTTTTTCATTGAAAAAATGAATTAACTATTCAATATTTAAATGTATCTATTTAATTAAAGAATTCCAATAACTTTACCTTAAATATGATAATAATGATCAGATTAAGTTTTATTGTTTTAATACTTTCAATTGTATTTATTTCTCTTTCTTTTTATAGAAAAAAAGGAAAGCCAAATTCATCCATCCATCAGTTTCAAGTTAAAACCATTGATGGTAATGTATTTGATTTTTCTACATTAAAAGGTAAAAAAATTCTCATTGTAAATACGGCGAATAAATGTGGTTTTACGCCGCAATTCAAGCAGCTCGAAGAGTTATATCAATTATATGGGCATAAAAATTTTACAATCATTGGTTTTCCGTGTAATCAATTTGGACAGCAAGATCCTGGAAGCGACAAAGAAATAAAAGAGTTTTGTACTAAAAATTATGGCGCTTCTTTTACGATGATGGAAAAAATTAATGTGAAAGGAGATAGCATTTCGGAAATTTATAAGTGGCTTACTTCTAAAGATAAGAATGGGGTAATGAGCAGTTCCGTCAAATGGAATTTTCAAAAATACATGATTGATGAAAATGGCTTTTTGGTTGATTATCTGTTATCATTTAGAAAACCGAATTGCACAAAAATTGTTTCTTGGATAGAAGGAAAATAAATTGGGCTATATTCTTAAGGCTAAGCCCTTCCTTTGTATGATTAAGAATTGTCAAGTCGAATTAACTTGGAAACAAACTCAAATTAAGTTTCATCTCCCTCCTCCAAAAAAATAATTCAACGATAGTTCAAATCCTCCACGTACATAGCTTGCTGCTGTTAGCTTTGAGAGATTAATGTCATAGCTTAATCCGAATTTAAATTTACGCCTGTATTCATAATGCACGCTTGGTATGATTGCATCCCCCACTCTATAATGAACTCCCCACATGAAGGCAGAAGATTTATTAATTCGGGTATTTCTTGAGTCAAGTCCTATCCGATAACTAATCAATATTCCTCCAACCAACATCAAGTTTGGACCTTGAAATTGTAAAAGTAAAGATGGTAAGAAAGACGTATTCGTATTTTCAATTACAAGTTCTCCGCTTGCAAACAAATTGTATCTTGAGTATAATTTATCTGCATTATTTCCATAAAAACTATTAATGTTTTGAGTAAGGTGATACCCTGAAACGCCTAATTTAAATTTATTGTACCTATTTATATTGGTTATGTATGAAAGACCTCCAGCTAGTCTTATACTATTCAATGGAGCGGTATTGCTCATCTCATTTGTGCTTAGTGAAGCGTCATAAAATTTGCCATTGTATTGTGCATCCCAACTTAAACCATCGAGCGAAATATTTTTTTGAACCCAACCAACTTGCACGCCAGCAGCAAGCATGTTTTTCACGCTTGTTTTTATTTTCACAGAAATGTTTGCTGCAACATTTTTTGTTTTTAAGTTAGAATTACCTGCTTTGTCGGCCATTAATATTAATCCTATCCCAATACTCAAATTATCATTAGCCATTGTGCTTTTATCAATAATAAAAACAGATGTTTTATATGGTTTTGCGATGCTATTCCATTGTTGTTTTGTGTTTGCTCTCAAATGTAACTGCCCATTTGAACCGCCCGTCATACTTGGGTTAATGAGTCCCTCGTTTTGATAAAATTGTGTGAGGTACTCATCCTGAGAAAACACTTGGAATTGAAAAATGACCAAAAATAAAAGAGAAAAATAATAATATGTAAAGTGTTTCATTTTAATCATTTGACGAGTGTTATATTTCCTTTTTTGTTAATTGAATTTCCTGCGGCATCTGTGCCTGATAAGTAATACACAAACACCCCTGCATCCAACTCTTTTCCTCTAAATGATCCATCCCAGCCCTGGCTTTGATTTTGGGTTCTAAAAACTACCTCGCCCCATCGATTAAATACTGAAAAGGTAAAATATTTGATGCTTCCACGCACAAACACTTTATCATTATTACCATCATTGTTTGGCGAAAATGCACCAGGTACAAATATTTCGTTCAACTCAATTTCAACCTCAATCGTCACTTTAAAAAGATAGGAACACCCGTTACTATCGGTTCCTGTTACTTGGTAGGTGGTTGATGTTAGTGGAGAGGCAATAACCGATGGACAATTGATACAACTTAAGCCAATTGAAGGAGACCATGTGTAATTATAGGATTACTCGTTTAAGTCGCAAATAGTTTTTATATTTGATAAAAATAAATTAAAAATGTTTAAAGGCGTTACTATATCAGAGTTTCATGAGCGATTTAAAACAGATTCTGACTGTTTGGATTATCTCTATGAG
>JBKDJY010000211.1:0-6038 GCA_046345275.1 Bacteroidota bacterium | reverse complement strand
CTTTAACCGAATATCAATTTGTTGACCAAAAACGAAAAAAAATTACTGCAATGAAAAGATTAATTACTAAGTTTGAAATAACAACTGACGACCTTAACTTGCAATTGAAATTCAACGAGTTATAAAACGTTAGTCATAACCCTATGACGACCAACATAGCTATATAAACCGACAGAAAACGAAAGACAAAATGCCAACGCTTCGCAAAATTAAAAGAGGTGCAAGCCTACACACAAGGCAACGCTTTTGCACCACATTTAATTTTACCCAACCGCACCCAAAGCCCACCCACCACCCGACAAATGCTAACTTTGCAGAATGGAACTAAATGACATC
Source organism: Bacteroidota bacterium (assembly GCA_046345275.1). GTDB lineage: Bacteria > Bacteroidota > Bacteroidia > B-17B0 > Aurantibacillaceae > UBA4416. Next base: position 5,702 of record JBKDJY010000211.1, on the reverse strand, counting down.
ATAGAATTCAAATCTTCTCCGCTAATAAGAGAGAAACTGGCTGACATTGGTTTTGCTAAGACATTTTCCGAAGGGGAAGTAATACTTAATGAAAATGCTTATATCAAAGCAATTCCCATTGTAACAACTGGTAGCATACGAGTAATGCGGACAGACGAAGACGGCAGAGAAATTTTACTTTATTACATCAAGGCAGGAGAAAGTTGCATTATGTCTTTTTTAGGTGGTTTGCACCAAGACACAAGCAAAGTAAAAGCTATTGCGGAAGAAGAGACCGAAATACTTTTTATTCCTATTGACAAAGTAAGTTTACTCATTAAAGAATTTCCCGAATGGTTGGACTATATTTTTCGTTTGTATCACAAACGCTTTGAAGAATTACTGGAAGTAGTGAATGCTGTTGCATTCAAAAAAATGGATGAGCGACTTCTAAACTTCATAAAAAAGAAGTGCGAAATAACAAAAAGCCAAACGCTTTATGTAACCCACGAACAATTGGCAAATGAGTTGGGAACAGCCCGTGTAGTGGTTTCCAGACTGCTGAAACAAATGGAAGATGAGGGCTTGGTAAAATTGGGTAGAAACAAAATCTCCCTTGTGTAACAAAAGTAGCTGTGCAGCTACTTACATTGGTTGACTTTTGCGGTGTGATAATTCATACACTAAAAAATCAACAATGAAAAAGAACATGGGAACAGCCGACAAAGTAGTAAGAACATTTGTGGCTATCGTAATTGCAGGTTTGTATTTCGCCAACCTCATTTCAGGAGCAGTAGCAATTATCCTTTTAATTCTTGCAGGAGTTTTTATTCTCACAAGTTTTATGAGTTTTTGTCCGTTGTATTATCCTTTCAGTATTTCTACAAGAAAAAAGGGAGAGTAATATGGAACTGCAAAATACAGCCCTCATTGCCTTAATTGGTGCAGCCGCTGGAATACTTGGCGGTATGTTTGGCTTAGGCGGGGCTATCATTATCATTCCTGCATTGGTAATGATACTTGGTTATTCGCAACAAATGGCACAAGGTACAGCTTTAATAATGATGGTGCTTCCAGTAGGTGCTTTAGCCGCTTTTCAATACTATCAGAAAGGACTTGTTGACGTGAAAACCGCACTGATTTTAGCCGCCTTCTTTTTTGTCGGTGGTTATTTCGGAGCAAAATTCGCTACGCAAATTCCGCAGGATATTTTGAGGAAAACATTTGCCATTATGCTTGTAGGTATTGCTATTAAGATGTGGTTTCAAAAATAAATACAGTTGTGTAACAAAAGTTGCGGTGCAACAAAAATCAAAATCGCACCTTTGCATCATCAAATAAAATAGAAATGGAAATCAAACAATTTGAAGACAAAAATTTAGCTCACTACTCTTATGCAGTAATTAGCAATGGAGAAGTAGCATTGATTGACCCTGCAAGAAATCCGCAACCGTATTACGATTTTGCAAAGCAACATAATGCAAAAATCACTGCTGTAATTGAAACACATCCTCATGCTGATTTCATAAGTAGTCATTTAGAAATTCATAGCGCAACTAATGCAACAATTTATGTAAGTAAACTATTGGGTGCTGAATATCCGCATCAAACTTTTGATGATGGCGATGCAATTGTATTAGGCACTATTACCTTAAAAGCATTGAACACACCTGGGCATTCACCCGACAGCATTAGTATAGTAGCTATTGATGAAAGCGGAAAACAGCAAGCTGTTTTTACTGGCGACTCGCTCTTTATTGGCGATTGTGGCAGACCTGATCTGAGAGAACAGGCAGGAGCCATTACAGCAGCAAGAGCAGATTTGGCAAAACAAATGTTCCATTCATTACGCAACAAGTTAATGACTTTGCCCGATGATGTATTGGTATATCCTGCACACGGTGCAGGTAGTTTGTGTGGCAAAGGCTTGAGTGAACAAAACAGCAGCAGCATAGGCACGGAAAAAATAAGCAACTGGAGTTTGCAAAATTTGAGTGAGGAAGAATTTGTAAAAGAATTGCTGGCAGACCAACCATTCATTCCAAAATATTTTCCGTTTGATGTGGCAGAAAATAAAAAAGGTGCAGATGTATATGCTACTGGCATCTCAAAAGTGCAGCAGAGAGAACCTGTTACTTGTCAAGGTTGTGCGAATTCACTTAATCCTGATGTGTTAATTATTGACAGCCGGCCACAAGGGTACTTCAAAAAAGCACATTTAAAAAATGCTATAAACCTGATGAACGATACCAAATTTGAAACATGGTTAGGCAGTATCGTAAATCCAAACGAATCGTTTTATTTGATCGCAGAAAACGAAAACGTGTTAAACCAACTGATTGAACGCATCGCTAAAATTGGTTACGAAAAACAAATTGAACTTGCGTTTGTAATGGATTACGGAAATGCCACAATGGAGTTGTTTGACAGTGAAGAATTGAAAACAAATCAAGATGCTTATACGATCATTGACATTCGTAATGATTCCGAAGTAAAAAACAACAAAATATTTGCAAATGCCATTCACATTCCGCTGCACGAATTAAGGGAAAGCACCAACGAAATACCCGTGCATAAACCAATCGTGGTGCATTGTGCAGGTGGTTACAGAAGTGCGGCAGGTAGCAGCATTATAAAATCTAAACTAAATGGCACTTCGCAAGTGTATGATTTAAGCGAAGCCGTAAAACAATTTCAAAAGTGAATTTTATACTAAAACATAAACTAAGCATCATTGGTGTATTTGTTGGAGCGGTTGGCGGTTATCTCTACTACCATTTCGTTGGTTGTGCAAGCGGAACTTGTGCCATCACATCAAAGCCACTTAACAGCACTTTGTATGGTGCAATGATGGGCGGTTTAGTATTCAATATGTTTCAAAAGGAAAAAACTAAAACAGAATAAACATGAACGCAGAAAATATTATCAAAGAAAAGCAAGGCACTATCGTAGATGTTCGAACCACCGAAGAATTTAGAGCTGGAAATGCAAAAGGTTCAATCAATATTCCTTTGCAGGAAATTGAAAGAAGAATGGATGAATTAAAAAGCCTTAAACAACCATTGGTGCTATGCTGTGCATCGGGTGGCAGAAGTGGACAAGCCACACAATACCTAATGCAGAAAGGCATTGAGTGTTGCAATGCAGGTTCTTGGTTGGATGTAAATTATTATCAAACTCAAACACTTTAAATAATGATAAACGCAATTAAAAATTTATTTGGCTTTGGTCCAAAAGTGGACTATGCCGAATTGGTAAAGCAAGGAGCGGTGATCCTAGATGTTCGTAGCAAAGGGGAATTCCAAGGAGGACACATCAAAGGGTCAATTAATATTTCGGTAGATAGTTTGAACAGCAACTTAAATAAGCTGAAAAAAGATAAGCCAATTATCACCTGTTGTGCAAGTGGAATGCGCAGTACAAATGCAAAAAGCATTTTGAAATCAAATGGCTTTAAGGAAGTTTACAACGGTGGCGGATGGAGCAGTTTACAAAACAAATTAAACAATCATTAAAACTAAGTACTATGAGCTACATCGGACTGGATAGGAAGAAAACTGAAATTTTAGCAGTTAAATTAAACAACTTATTGGCGGATTATATGATGTTCTACCAAAACACAAGAGGTTTACACTGGAACATCAAAGGTGAAAAGTTTTTTGAACTTCATTTAAAGTTTGAAGAACTCTATACGAATCTTCTTTTAAAAGTAGATGAAGTAGCTGAACGGATTTTGACACTTGGCGCAACCCCACTTCATACTTTTGATGATTACCAAAATAGCGCACAAATTAAAAGCATTAAAAATGTTTCTGATGGTAAACAAGGTGTACAAACCATTTTAGAAGCATTTGAAATTATCATTGTAAAACAAAGAGAACTTTTAAATCTTTCAGCGGATGCAAGTGATGAAGGAACTAATGCACTTATGAGTGATTATATTAGAGAGCAGGAAAAATTAGTTTGGATGTATTCATCTTACTTAAACAAATAAAAAATGAAAGAAAGAATTTTAAACAACTGGACATTTATGAGAGCATTATACCTTTTAATGGGTATTGCTGTAATTGTTCAATCTGTAATGAGCCAACAATGGTTTGGCGTGGCATTCGGTGGCTACTTTGCTTCTATGGGTTTGTTTGCTTTTGGATGTGCCACAGGAAATTGTTATGGTGGAAATTGTGGAACAGAACCGCAGCAAAAATCAAATACCACCATTCAAGATGTAGAATTTGAAGAGGTAAAAACTAAATAATATGGCAACTACATTTTCAGAAATAATTAACAGCGAAACACCAACATTGGTAGATTTTTTTGCAGAATGGTGCGGACCTTGCAAAATGATGAAACCCATTTTGGAGGAATTGAAATCTAAAATTGGCGATAAAGCTAAAATCATAAAAATTGATGTAGATAAAAATCAGCAAGTAGCGAATACCTATAAAATACAAGGTGTGCCAACGCTTATACTGTTTAAAAAAGGAGAAATTAAATGGAGGCAATCGGGAGTTGTTTCTGCAAATAACCTACAAAAATTATCAATCAAAATTCAAAATAAATGAGAAAACTATTTTCAATCGCTTTAGTTGCAATCCTATTCAACAGTTGCAGCAACGGACAAACGCAAAGCACCAAAACAAACCTTTCGGCTAATGAGTTTGCAGCCAAGATGAAAGAACTGCCAACTGCTACAATTATTGATGTGCGGACATCAGATGAATTTTCAAAAGGACATTTAGCCAACGCAAATAATTACGATTGGAACGGAAACGAATTTGACAAACAGATTGCACCGCTTGACAAATCAGAACCTGTTTTTGTTTACTGTTTAAGCGGAGGCAGAAGTTCGTCCGCAGCCAGTAAAATGCGTTCAGACGGTTTCAAAGAAGTGTATGAATTAAGCGGAGGAATAATGAAATGGAGAGGTGCAAATCTTCCTGAAACCACCGACAAAGCAGTTGGATCAAACGGAATGAGCAAACAACAATTTGATGCACTCCTCTCTTCAGATAAATTAGTGCTGATAGATTTTTATGCCGACTGGTGTGCCCCTTGTAAAAAAATGAAACCGTATTTAGACGAAATTTCAAGAGACATGGCAGACAAAGTTGTAGTAATCCGTATCAACGCAGACGACAATCAAGCACTTTGCAAAGAATTTAAAATTGATGCACTTCCCGTTTTACAACTCTACAAAAACAAAACACTCTCTTGGACAAACGCAGGTTTCATTGAGAAAGCAGAAGTCGTGAAACAACTACAATAAGACGCCAGACAATTGAAGATAATTTTGTGCCACGAATGACCAAGCATTTGTTGGCACATTTGCTTTTTTTGCCACTACGCGATTCAGCACTAAAAAAATCAAAAGAGCCACCAAGCCAGCGCACAAGGATAGAGCAGACATCGTGCTAACTTCACTCAGCTGACCGTTGACCGAAATAAGGGCAGCACATAACAGCGGTTTGGCAAAAGTGGCGGTTCAGTGCTTCGTATGACAGTTTTTCGTAAATTTGAAGTGTGTGCTTCGTATCTAGTTCAGCGGTAAAATCGCCACCTTCGCCAATCCGCAAAACGTTATGTGCAACCCTCCCTATTCCGGCGCGCATTAACTTCCAAAGCTAACGTTATATCACCCTACCAAATATAAATTTTCGTAAAATTGAAGGCTCTTTGCAAGGCCGATGTTCAGATTGTTGCGTGATAGCACGAGTGCAATCCTG
>JBKDJY010000210.1:0-3634 GCA_046345275.1 Bacteroidota bacterium | reverse complement strand
ACATCGTTCGTTCAATAATTTTATCACAAATTTACTTGCTGCAATCGCCACTTATTTTTTCTTTCCTAAAAAACCAACCATTAGCTTTAACAATGATAGCAGAAAAGAATTGGGACTTATTTATTAATCGAACTCAGGTTTATAATATTATTTTCAACTTAAATTTAAACAGCCTCGCATACATAGATAGATAGATAGAAAAATCATGCTGAATTAAGAAAAAAATAGCGTATTTTTGAAATACAGATTGCAAAAAATCGTTTAATGGGTTCTGCTATTTTTATTCAAATTTCTAAAAATAAATTTTTAGAACCCATCTTAAATAAATTAAAAAATGAAAAAAAAAGACACAAAAACAATTTCAGATAAGTTTAGTAAAGCAATATTGCTGCTAAATTTATGTTTAGCGTCAATAGGTATTAAAGCACAATCGCCACTTTATTCATTTTCGCAAAACGCAGGTACTTATTCAGCAATTACCGGTGGTACAGTTTATAGTAGCGGTGGAACTATGGATGATCTCTTGTTTTCTTTTGCATTACCTTTCACTTATACATTTAATACTATACCTTATACTTCGGGTTTTGCCAGTGAGAATGGTTACATTTCATTTGGAACCACAGTGCCGAACGTTTCTACCCGCCGTGTAATTTCCAATGTCCAAACTGGTTTTCAAGCGGCAGCTCCTTTTGCTCATGATTTGGGTGGTTTAACGGCTTCTTCTGAAATGAGAGGAGAAATATTGGGTTCTGCACCCAATCGTACTTTTGTAGTACAATGGAGTAATATGGCAGAGTATTTAGCTACCAGTTCAAGTTTCAATTTTCAGTTAAGAATTAACGAACGTCACAACCAGCCTACCTAACTTTGTAAGAGGTGGCACCATTATCATTAATACCTTGTTTACTTATTTTGCAGATAGACTAAATTACGGTAACATTTATTCAGCAGTTATTGTAGGTCTCATCATATTTTCATTAAGCCTATGGGCTTGGTATCACCTAGAAGAAACCTTTGGTAAAGATTTAGATTATGTTGAAGAGTAAAATGGAGAAACGTGAACTTGAATTTTTACAAAAAACGAAACGTATTCAAAAACTGCTGCCACCAACTGATTGACGAGTTCTGATTTTATTTTGTGCGCAGCGTTAACTTAAAGCAAAAAGAAAAGAACCTTTTGTAACGGCATAAATTAAAAAGGTGGTTAAAAGAGGCAAGGTTTTTTGTTCAAGGCCATTTGTTATGATCTTGCAGCGTATTAAAAAAGGAAAGAACTTTAACAATTTTTTCTTTTTCTAGAACTTCAAAAAACAGGAGGTAAGGATAATTTTTTAAAGGTAAGGCTCTATAATGTTTCCTGCGAACTTGAAAAAAAGGATTTGTTTTTAGATTAGAGTAGGCATTGTCAATTTCATCATATAAATTAACGAGTACTTTAATGTCATCACTCACACGTTTAAAATAATCAAAAGCTTCATCAATTTCCTTTTGCGCTTCAGGCTCAACAATAAGTTTAAATGCCATACTTTTTTTTAATTTGCTTTAAAGAATCACTAGCAGTTATACAATTATCAATAGGCGTTTTACTTCTTTTATCAAGCAATTCAAGTTGTTGTGCAGATAACACAAAATCATTTTTATCAATTAAATTATCTACAATAGTTTCACTTTGTAATACTTTAATCAATTTCTTTTTTTGTTGTATAGGCAATTGCCTTGCCAATTCAAACAATTGAGTAAACGACAAAGATAAGTTGATTTGATTAGATTTAGACATAGGTTATGAATGTGATAATTGTTGGACATTAGTTTTAAAAATAAATAAATCTAGAATTTCTTTAACAAGCTTTTGCTTATCATTTGCTAGTTGTTCGATTTTTTTAAATTGCATCAATTGTTCGATATCTTTAAGAATATCCTTTACTTTTTGAATTTTATTTCCATGAATTAAAAAATCTACAGACGTATTTAAGGCGTTGGTTAAACTTTTTAGAACATCCACGGGCGGCTGTTCCCCACGAATTTCATATCGCGTAAATTGAGTAGGAGAAATTTTTATTTTTTTAGCAAGTTCAACTTGAGTTAAACCAGCTTCTTTTCGCATTATTTGAATACGACAGGCTAAATTATTCATTGTTTTTTCAAATGCTTATTAACACAAATTTACCAAATAAGACAAGTAATTTGCAAAATAAAATACCTTATTTTAAAAACTCAATTTATAATTAAGTTTAAAAATGCTTCTGTTATGTTTTAATTTTCTCAGTCTCGTCCTAGTTTGTAACGATTACGTTTTATAGGTGCAGTTGTAACGCACACAACAAATCAATATGTTTGTTTTGTAGAGCGGAAATAATTATAAAATTGCAAACAAACTGCTTCCGTATTTTTTTGTATAAACAGTTATTGAATGCTTAGTTACTGGCAATGCTAGGACAAAATCCGACTAATTGGCACTTTTAATTCTCGACAACTTTTCGTAAATTGGCTTTGTGGGAAAACGAATAAAAATAGGACTCGACTTCATTATAGACAAGCTGACAAATTCGATTGAAAACACATCGACTGGTGAAATTTTTGACACAGAAATAGTAAGACTCACAATTAAGGACATCAAGCAATTAAATAAAACTAATTGGCAATTAGATTGGGTTAATGAAATAAAAGACAAGTCAAAATTGGTCTATAAATTAACTACAGTAAGTAATCCGACAATAATTCAAGGTCTAGTAAGCTTAGAGGACAAGGAGGATCATGTTTTTATGCATCTCATTGAAAGTGCTAAGTTTAACAAACATAAGGACAAAATTTACTATGGTGTTCCAGGAAATCTTGTAGCATTTGCATGCAAATTTTCATTCGACAAAGGTTATCAAGGGTTTCTTGCTTTTGATGCAAAGACAACTTTAGTTAAGCATTATCAGGAGACACTTTACGCAACTCATTTTAAAGGACTTCGTATGTTTATTGAATCAAAAGCAGCTAGACGTTTAATTTCACAATATTTTAAAAAGTAAAAAAATGGGCTTAATCAAAGAACCGAAAAATGTTGACTTTACTGTTCAGTCGAAACCTTGGACAGATGAAGAACTTCATGACTTTAGAAAACTAATGGCAAAATTAAAGTCAAAAAACTCTGCTAAAAAATCGACATCCAAAAGACGTAAAAAAACTGCTTAAGTTGACGGAAAATGTGTATTTCAAGCACTGCCGGTAACAGCAGCTACAAATAATTTGTGTGGACACGCATAAATGTGTTAATTTGGATTAGCAAACTATTTGTAGCCACATTACGTTATATTTAAAACAAAGGATTATCAAAATTATATGTTATTTAGTATTACAATTAATTATGCAAATGGAAAAGGATTGATTACAATTTCAAATGTTTCATTTAAGCGTTACAAACGCTTTTTTTAAACGTCCTCGTTACAAACGAAGACGAGTTGGGGATAAAACTTGAAAATCCTATGCTGATTGAAAGCAATCTTAATAAAGGGGAGTTCTATAAATCAAACTGTTGATAAACTTGTTAATAAATTAACTTATTAACTATTTGATTATCAAATAGTTAATATTATATTTGTAGTGTAAATTAATACATTAAAGATGAAACTAAACCGGTACAAAACAC
>JBKDJY010000209.1:0-14497 GCA_046345275.1 Bacteroidota bacterium | reverse complement strand
ACATCGTTCGTTCAATAATTTTATCACAAATTTACTTGCTGCAATCGCCACTTATTTTTTCTTTCCTAAAAAACCAACCATTAGCTTTAACAATGATAGCAGAAAAGAATTGGGACTTATTTATTAATCGAACTCAGGTTTTGAGGTTGCAAAATGAAACCTCAAAAGGTAGAGGTGGGACAAGGTATTTGCCTTATGCTTTTACTGAACAAGGCGTTGCAATGTTAAGCACTTTACAAGTATTACACCAAAGCATAAAAGAAAATGGCAAAAAATGTGAACGAAAATAATGTATATATCCATAAATGTTCTGAACCTGAAGCCAAAATAAAAAGTATCTACGCTGCCTTAAACTTTAAATCAAAGCCGAAAATAAAGCAAAAATTTGTGGTGCTCGAAATACAACCTCAGAAACAGATCTCTCAATTAAATTAACACTTTGGCGAATGGTTATCTGCAATCTGGGTTAAAAAAGTATGCGAAACATCTAATCCACTAAAAATGTAAACTTCCTATTTGGACTTATTGATTTAACTCAGAAGTTTTTTTAAACTCATAATTTGCTCAGAGGTACCAAGTACAAATAATTTAGTGCCAGCAATAATAGTAGTATCAGCGCTAGGATTGATGATGTATTCACCAAGTTCGGTTTTGAATCCGATAACATTTGCACCAGATTTAAATTTGATTTCTAAATCTTTAAGGGTTTTTTGTCTGAGTTCTTCGGGGATATTTTCAAATGAAATTTCTTCCAAACTAATATTATTCCCTCCCTCAGCAGTAATGTTGTCAATAAATTCCATTACATCTGGTTTCATAACTAATGAAGCCATATGCGCGCCTCCTACTTTGTCAGGCATAATCACGTTATCAGCTCCGGCTATTTTTAACTTTGTGTCCGAATTATCTTCACTAGCCCTTGAAATAATTGTTAATTTTTTATTAAGATTTCGTGCTGTTAAAACTATAAAAACATTGTCAGCATCAACTGGCAAAGTTGTAATCAAGGCCTTTGCGTTCATAATTCCAGCCTTTAATAAAACATCATCTTGTGTGCCATCACCCGAAACAACCAAATCACTATGCTTATGATTAAATGTAGCGGTTAATTTTTGATCTTTTTCAATAACAACGTAACGTTGATTATGTTTTTTAAAAACTTGCGCTGCTTGTCTACCATTTCTTCCATAGCCGCAAATTATAATATGCCCTTGTAGTTTACTTATTGTTGAGTTCAATTTTCGATTTTTATAAAATTCATTAAACTTCCCATCAAATACAAATTTTGTAATAGTGGATACTGCATAAGCAAATGTACCAAAACTTGTAATGATAAGAAATAAAGTAAAAAATTTACCTTGCACACTTAATGGTTTTACTTCTCCGTAACCAACCGTTGTAACTGTAATAATGGTCATATAAAATGCATCTAACCAATTATATTTTTCAATTAACACGTAACCTATTGTACCAACCAACCAAAGTGACAACAGAATTGATAATGGAATTAAAAAACGATTGTATGATTTAAATTCAAATAACATTTAGTTCTGATTAGTAGAGATTATAAAAACGAGCCTAGAAATAAATATTAAACCCTAACAGAATAAATTAAATATCCCAAACACTTTTTCGGCGAGTGAATTTTGGTTTAAAACTTTCTTTATTTTCCAAAATAAAAGCCATCATAAAATAAATAATAATTGGTGAACCAAAAGTAAAAAAGGATAAATAGATAAAATACATTCGGATTTTAGTTGTACGAATGCCTAGTTTTTCACCCCACCACTCGCACACTCCAAAGGCTTGTTGCTCAAACCAATAAATTATTTTTTCTATCATAATTACAAAGATAAGAATTTTGATTCCAAAAATATATATTAATCAACCGTTTTGAGTAAAAACTCGCCTACATTGCATTGAAGACATTTTTTTGGTGAACAATACGAATCATATAATTGAATTAATGCTTGTGATTCAAAGGCGTTTTCGGGCTTTATACCCAAGTTAACATACTCTTTTGTTTTCGTATTTGTTTCTGCTTCGATTTTTGATAATAATTCAAAAGCATAATCTTGATATTCTAACATTGAATTTTGTTGCGACAAAAAAAACAAAAAAGGAACAATTGTATTCATTAATAAATTGTTAAATGACGATTCGCCTAGTTTCTTTATGCTCAGCGTTCCAACGTTCCCAAATTTAAAATGTGATTGAAAGTAGGCGCTTGTTTCTACATCAAAAAAAGATTTTAATTGCGCTAAAGAAGGCCTGCTTTCTAAAAAATGAAATAAGGATTTTCTTTGAGCATTTAAACTTACTAACTGAGATATTCGAATGGTTGGAAAATTGGCTGGCCGTGTTTTGGAAAATTTCCAAATTTCCTTTTTTAATGGGATCAAATGATGTTTGTGCTTTAAAAATTCAAATTCATTTTGTAATTGTTTAGGGTATTTCTCTTCCAATAATTCATCTAAAAATCCAGCATTTCCAAACAATAAAGCTTCCATTTGTATGGGATTATCAGCATATTTTTTTAATAGAGATAAAGGTGTGGTTTTTGCAAGCAACTCAAAGGCATCGCTATTAATTTTAAATCCAAAATTTCTGCAAAGTAAAATATAGAGTGTTTCCTCCACATTATGATTTACCGAATGATAGATGGATTTGATGTACTTTGTTTTTTCTTCTAATCTTGAAATTACAAGTCTATCTAACCATAATTTCCATATGACTGGTTCAACTAATGATATTGATTTTCCACAAGCAATTTTTTGCTTCGAATTTTCAATGCTTTGATATTGATTTATTAAAGCAGGTTTTACATATTTTCTTAATTCTAATACCGAAACATTGTAAGCAATATTTTGAGGCAATTCAGAATCATGTTCGAAAACAACATGCAAAACCAGATTATCATAAGCTTTATTTAATTGATGATTGTGTTTAAGCCAATCGGAGGTTTTAATATGTACCTCAACGTTTCCTACGAGCAGAAGATGATTAATTTCGATTTTAGAATTGAAGAAATCAGGTCCAGAATCTTGATTGTGTTCGCCTATTGAAATGACTTTAATCTGTTCTCCCTTTGTTCCAATAAAATCAGTGGTACCAGTTAGTTTGTATTTCCAAATTGTATGTAATAAGGCTTCGTTCATTTAAAAAAATAAACATACAATAAAAGAATTAAACTTTGAGTTTTTGTCCTAAGCGCAAAAGTTTATTTTGCTTGATGCCGTTTTTTTTGCAGATGTTTTTAATAGTAGTACGATTTTTTTGTGCGATGCTAAATAAAGTATCTCCTTTTTTTACTTTATAAACCCTTCCGTTTTTTGAGCTGAATTTTGATGATCTTGATAAATTCAAATCTCTTCTTTGACGGGCGTGTAAAGCTCTTAAGTCATATTTCGTTTCTACATCTGCTTTTGTAATAACAACCGTATTGTTTTTTAATTCGCCTTTTTGAAAATCAATAAAATCTTCTGGATCAATGGCCTGGCCTAAATAACGCATTTCAAAATGTAAATGAGAACCAAAAGAATGACCAGTATTTCCACCTAATCCTATAATTTGGCCTGCCTCAACTTTTTGTCCAGCTTCTACCAATGTTTTTGATAAGTGAGCATATACTGTTTCCAAGCCATTTTTATGTCTTATAATTACAACATTTCCATAAGTTCTATTTAGTTTTGCAATTCTAATCATGCCGTCAAAAGCAGCACCAACAGTATCTCCCGTTTCTAAATTAATGTCTGTACCGTAATGTGGCCTTCTTTTTCTCCAACCAAATTCAGATGTTATATTTCCATTAAATGGAATTTTAAATCCACAATCAGTTGGTTCAGTAAAAACGATTGCTGCAGAATCTTTTTTAAAACATTCAACAAAAGAATAAGGATGAATCGTTGTTGTATCCCAACTGGCGTATAAATCATTTGATGGAAATGCAAGTAAAGAATCTACTTCTTCCTCTTCTTCGCTACCAGTTATAGAAATTATTGAAAGACTAATTGGGACTTTGGTGGTATCATCTTTTTTAATGGCTTTCTTTTTTCCATCATCTTTAATAGGCTTTTCATCTGGGTTGGCCAAATTTAAAAAAATACGATTGCCAAATAAAAACGTTTTAGATGCTAAAACACTTCCATTTAATAAAAGCAACATCGCAATTTTTAATATACCTATTTTATTCATTAATATTAAATTAGTTATTAACTTTTTTTCCAAACATAATGTTTTTTTTGTTAAAAACCAAAATTAAATTCATGGCTGGCATTTATTCACATCAAAGAGCTGCAATATGAAATAGCCTGTAACAAAGCCTATATTACATGTAATGAATAAAGTAATTGCCTTAAACAATTTTCAACATTAACTTGAAGTATTAATTTTACTTCATGTATTTTTGTTTCACATCACTATAGGTTGGAAAATTATGATGATGCCAATTCATGATCACAGTTCCATTTTTAATAAGAACTAATCCTGGATTTGCTCTTATGATTGTTTTTAAAACTACGCCATCTGAACTTGCAAAATCATACAAAGCCTGATGTTTGTGCTTGTAATCGTCAATTTGTTTTGCGTCTGAAGCCGTTAAACCCAATATAGAAACTTTATCTGCTGCGGCTAATTTGTATAAATCATTTATTTTAGCATGCAATGTTTCATCATCTTCTGTTTCGTTTAAATCATAACAAATCAACAAAAATTGATAATTAGGATTATTTAAAATAGAATCAGTGATGGGTTCTCCATCTAAATTCGTAATTGAAAAATCAACAATTTTTGGAGGATTAATGGCATCATGAATTAATTTGTTGTTGGTATTATGCCAAGCCCAAGTTAATGTATCTTCCCATATTTTAGAGGCCATGTATTCTTTTTGAGTAAACTCTTTTATTTCACCTGTTTTTAAATTTTTGTATTCTAACATTGATTCATAAACAGCTGGTTGGTAGCCTTCTCCAGGCTTCATGTTATCTTTGATATTGTCGCCAATTTTGTAGGCTCTAAAATCAAATACAGGGAGATTACGATAAGTATATATTGGAAATGCGATTGACAAAGCAACTGCCAAAATGGTGAATGAAACGGTAATGAAACTACTGAATAATTCCTTGATGTTATCTTTACCTGAAATTAATAAGGTAATTGCGATCAATAATATAATATCCTTCCAAAAACTTTCCCATGGTTTTAAAACTAAAAAATCGCCAAAGCAACCGCAGGTGGTTACTTTATTGTAACACGCAGAGTAAAATGTTAAAAAAGTAAAGAACACAATTTGTGCAAATAATAAACCAAGTGTGAGATCTTTTTTATAACCTATTAATAGCATAAATCCTAACGCAATCTCACTCACGCAGAGCAAAATGGCAAGAGGCAAAGCAATATGAGCCAAACTTTCAAATAGAGATAAACCTGAGTCTGCGGTAAATACTTCAAAATATTCTTTCAGTTTATAACTAAATCCCAAAGGGTCATTTGCTTTTATAAAACCCGAAAAAATAAATAATCCGCCAACAAAAACTCTTGTCACATGCGTTATAATTGGTATTTTTTTAATAATAGGAGAAGCATTTACCAAAACAACTAAAGTTCCAAGAATGAGCGTAACGGTAGTTTTACTGATACATGACGGACAGATCCAGTATAAAATTGCTACTAAGCCTAACGACCAAATTGCACGAAATAGTTTTGTTGAAAGAAAATTTTTCATAATGTATAAAAATTAGTGTTCTAATGTATAATCATTTGGGCGAAGTTAAAAGTATTTTGGATTTTTTAACGTTAAGTATTTCTGTAAAGTAAAAATAGGTTTTATTCTTTCGTTCAAAAATAATTTTATTTCTTTCCCTGTTTCTTTATCATTTCCATTTCTACCTGTAAATTACGCAACATATTCATGATGCTTTCTACATTTAATTCTTCTTCTTTATAATCAGTCATATTGATGCAGCAGGTGTATTCCCATAATTCAACAATGTCTTTTAAATTTACTCTGTAAGGTTGGTAAATTTTATTATCCGAATGGCACTCTAAAAAACCTTTTTTAATATTCAAATTAAAAATTCGTTTATAAGATAAACCATCATCTTTTGTAACAACAATGTAGGTGTTTCCGTTTTTAACTTCTTCTAATTTTTCCAGGTATTTAGCAACAATAAAAGATCCTTCTTTAATAGGAGGCATGCTATCGCCTTTTATTGGAAAAGCACGGTGTTTACCAATTGGTAAAAATGGTAATTTCATTCGAGGTAATCGCTCTACGTAATCAGGATCCGCATAACCTTGTAAATACCCAGCACTTGCTTTTAATGGTACCAACTCCACCACGTCTTTTCCGTCTTCGTCAATTAGAATGGGGAAGAGCATTCGATTTTTACCAATTTTCATCATACCGTCTAAACTTGTTTTGCTGAAATCGCCCCTAACAAGCGCATCAACTGCTACATGGAAAAAATCAGAAATTGTAATTAACAAATCAATGGATGGTTCATTCCGGTTTTCTTCATAGGCGCCAAGTCTTGATCGGGTAATTCCCAAATTGTCAGCTAATTGTTCTTGTGATAGGCCTTTTTGTAAACGCAAATATTTTAAATTGCTAAATATTTTACTCATATTTTTAAATTGCTACAAATTATAGCACTAATATACCATATTAGGTAGTAAGTTTGCAAAGAGTTTTTGTTAAAATTTAAGGTTTGTTGTTGATCAGGTTTTTTTAAATAAGTCTTTTAGACATTTTAATAAACCAAAAAAGGTTATCTCAATACAGAGATAACCTTTTAAAATTCAGGAAAAATTGGAATGTAATCCCATTGGCCTCAACTATTGCGGAATCCTTTTGGAATTTTTTTTAATAAAAAGCGAGAATAAGTCGACAAAAAAATCGAAAAAGCTCTGCCAATATCATCTAAGCTAAAGTGTTATATTTGTTTTTTTGTACTAAAATTTTAAATCAAAAATTATGATTGAATTATTTAAACATTTGATGCCATTAGATTTTGCATGGATTATTTCAAATTATCAAACTGCCATTTATGTCATTTTATTTTTAGTTATTTTTATTGAAACAGGCTTAGTAGCGATGCCTTTTTTACCAGGAGATTCGCTTTTATTTATGGCTGGTTTGTTTGCTCGGTCTGGAAATTTGAATTTATCGTATTTATTTATTTTATTATTTATTGCGGCTGTAGTGGGCGACAATTGTAATTACTGGATTGGTAGAAAAATTGGTGTTAAAATATTTGATTTAAAATTTAAAGGCAAAGCATTGGTAAAACGCGAATACTTAGAAAAAACACATCTATTTTTTGAAAAATACGGAACTAAAGCCATCATCATGGCTCGCTTTGTGCCTTTTGTAAGAACTTTTGCGCCTTTTGCTGCTGGGATAGGCGAAATGAATTATAAAAAATATTTACTGTTTGATGTTATTGGAGGCGCCTTATGGATAGGATCTTTAACAACCGCTGGATATTTATTGGGCGAAGTTGAATTAATTAGAAAGCATGTTGATTTGGTTTGCCTTGGTATTATTGGCATATCCGTATTGCCAATTATTATATCCTTGTTTACCAGAAAAAAATAATAAAAAGAAATAAATTTAGATTTAGTTCTTTTCTTTTTTAACGAAGCTATAATTTAGCCCCAAGCTAATTCTTCCAACACTTTCTAAAAAACCACTTTTAATTTTTTCGAAAACTGTGAATTGCCAAGAAGTGTTTATAGAAAAAGACTTATAGTAGAAGTCAATTCCAGGGCCAAGTAACAAAGAGTTAATATTGGTATTTTCTTGTAATTTATCTTTAACCAATAGCCCTTTTGTAAACTCATAATTTGCTTGGATAGATGGGTAAATAATTAAGTTTTTAAATGATGTTTTGTAAAATATGGATACAAAATCATTATGACTGTTATCAAGTTTTTCATGAAATTTATTTCTGCTATTTACTTTGTAATTGAGATTAAAACTTGCACCAATGTTTTTTGTCATTAATACGTAATTGATATACGCAAATCCATCTATGCTACCAGTACCAGGCTGCATCTCAAATGGCAATCTGTCACTTTTGTTATCGTGAATATAATAATTTCCAGTTGGTAATTTGATGCCTAATCCTATAATAAACTTATGTCTAACTCTTCTGTCCGATTTTGGTGTAATGAAATGGTATCCGGCGTTTAATGAAATATCTCCAAATCCCAAATGGTGATTGTAAATGGTGTCGGTTTTTGATTTATTATCCAATAATGGAAGAAATACATTCAATTCAATTTGTTTTGAAACGAAATATTTTAATCGTAATTCGAAAATTTTAAATGATTCGAAATCTTTGCTCGAATGAAACCTAGCAGGATTATTGATAGAATCTAGTCCTTGGCTGCCATGCATTGTTTTGTATGCGGATTTAGGAAAAAAATGACTGGTTGTTTGATAATTTTTATAACCATTAAATATTCTGTAACGGTGCAAAAAACTTACTGTGCTTTTATTATCATAAGGCGTTATACCCATATAATTGCCGCAGATATCACAAGCAAAAATATTGTAGCAAAACAATTCTAATAATAAAATATATAATATTTTTTTTAGTATCATCTGAAAGGATAGATTTATAAAAGCTGTAATTGATTTTATTTACAATTGCTTTTTTTAATTATTATGAATGTGTTCAACTGTAAACATTTTAGAATAATTATTTGCTATTGAAACAGCAGTTGCGCCAGGCATATGAACCGTGTGTGTGGATGAAAAATCCACATTAGTAGGAGTATTAAACCATTCTAACAAATTATTTTCCATATGGATGGTGGGAGAAAATGTGCTGGTAACATTTGCAGTTTCTGAATTAAAAGAAGGTGAAACAATTCTCATCGTTTTATTGTTGCCACTAAAACCACCAATATGAAATTTTAAATTTTTACTTGCTTCTCCTGATTGGGGAGAAGTTCCTTCAAATTTAGCCATGATATATCCACTATTCCAGCTCCAAAACATACCGTTTGCAGGATCTAGAGCGCCTGTTTGTGCGCCTGAATTATTTCGGGTACTGTCAACACCAATCATGAATTCAATGGCTTTGTAGCTCCCAAAAGGTACGTTAGCAATCGTAATAATTTCCTTTGTGGGATCAGAATGGTCAACCAAATAATAGCTGTTTGATTCTGTCCAAACAGAATTATCTGTTTTTGTAATTTTTATATTACTAATGTAATATTCATAAGTAGTTACA
This sequence comes from Bacteroidota bacterium, assembly GCA_046345275.1. Taxonomy (GTDB): domain Bacteria; phylum Bacteroidota; class Bacteroidia; order B-17B0; family Aurantibacillaceae; genus UBA4416. The sequence continues at coordinate 5,255 of JBKDJY010000209.1, read as the reverse complement.
TTAAATGTATTACCAGCTTGATTTGTATAGGTTGTATTTGAAGTTCCAAACACTAAAGCAGAATCACCAACCATGGCTTCAAATTCAATTTTTAAATTACCAGTTACTGGAGCTAACGGTGGTGGCACTGGTTCAGGTTCGACAGTTTTTTCTTTTTTACAGCTAATTAATGCCATTGAAGCTATTAATACAATTACTGAAAGCTTATATATATTTTTCATGTTTCAGAATAATAAGTTTGTGAATGAATTAGATAATTTGCGATGTTAATTTTCAATAAATAAAAAAGATATTTTTTCTTTATCCATGTTAATGACATCCAAATGTCCTTAACTCACATTGCCATGATTACTTAATGAAAATATTTTTATTCTACACATGCAAATCATTAGATTGAAATGTATGGATGTAGAATAGAAGGAAATTATTTAAGAGGAGGGTGAAAAATAGAAACTAAAAAGCCACAAACAGTACTTTTTAAGTTCAATTGAGTATAATGTTCAATAAACATAAGATTGGTAAAATTAAATTGAAGCAGCCCTGTTCTTAATTCAGTTTTTTCTTTTTTATCTTTTAAGTGAGAAGAAGAGTTTGATTGTCTTTTATCTTCTTTTTTAATTTCTTTATCCAAATAACATTTTGCAGCGCAGCAACTTTTAGGTTTATTTTTATTTTCACAAACAGTTTCAGATAATTCTTTTTGATTGAATTTAAACTTTAAAAAAATAAATGATGTTGCAAAACTCTGCCAACTAAAACTGACGAGTAACAAGAAAGAAAAGTAAATATGAATGTGGTTTTTCAAATCTTGAAATTATTGGTAAAGTTAAATTAATTTTTTGAAAAAATTTAACCCTTAAAATTATTCAGTTACCGCAATATTTTTAGTTAAAACTTCTCTATTTCTAATGGAAATCGATAATCCACCTTTTACACTGTAAGGTGGCGGAATATCATAATCTAAACCATAAGAGTAAACATAATAAGAGCCTTTGTACAACGAAAAACTATAATTACCGTTCGCATCCGCTTGAATATAAGTGTCGTATAAGGAATAATCAGCTCCAGGAAATTCAATGGCGTCGTATTTAATATAAATATAGGCATTCGGGATGGGTTTACTATGGTGCATTACTACACCTTTCAGCTCTGCTTTACCGCCCAGTTGATTTTTTTTACAAGCATAAATTCCAAAAAATAAAATTAGGAAGAGTGCGGTTTTTAATGATTTTTTCATCGTGATTATATTAATTGTTTTCTGAAAAACGTCGATCTGTTAAAAATTTGGTGTCTGTTAAGGTTTTTAAAAATTGAACAATGTCACTTTTTTCTTGATTTGATAGAGCTATACCTCCTATTAATTGAGGATCTAATGTTGAACTGACTATTATTCCGTTTGTATAATGATTCAGACAGGCTTCGAGTGTAGTGAAGCGGCCATCGTGCATATAAGGACTTGATTTTTCAATGTTTCGTAATGAAGGTGTTTTAAATTTGAATCTATCAGAGGCATTGCCTGTTATATGAGCTCTTCCACTGTCATTATAGAGTATATTAACACTTAAGCCGTTATTGCGAAATTGGTAATCAGAAAATAAAGGTTCTTTGTGACATGACACACATTTTTGCACAAATAAATTATAACCCGCTTGTTCTTGATTGGTAAAGGTTTCGGAGCCTGCCTTTACTTTATCGTATTTGCTATTATAAGAATACATGGTTCCCATAAACTGAGCCATGGATTTAAAGATGCGTTGTGAATTAATTAAATCACTGCCATAAGCCTTTGTAAATAATGCACGGTATTTTTCACTATTTGATAGCTTGCTAATAATGTTGTTGACGCTTTCATTCATTTCTACAGGATTGGTAATAGGAGCCAAAGGCATCACTTCAATATTTAAGATGCCCCCGTCATGCATAAAAGTTGTATTCCAATTGATATTTTGTATCGCTGGAGCATTGCGTGTGCCAAGCAAGCCATTGATGCCGTGACTAACATCGTGACCAGAATGCGAAAAGGCCGCAAATTGTTGATGACAAGAACCACAAGAAATGGTATTATCCAAAGATAATTGTGGGTCGTAAAATAAAGTTCTTCCTAAAATAAATCCATCGGCAGTTAATGGATTATTTGCAAAATTATACTGGGGTGTGGACCATCCTTTTGGAATAATTTCTTTGACGTCGTCATTCGTAATGATTGGAATAATTTCAGGATCAACTTTGCAAGAAGTAAAATAAAATAAGGCTAATATTAGGATTTTACTTTTTTTCATTTTTTTAATCCTTACAAAGTTAGTAAATATTAATTTCAATCCTTTAAAGTAAATTTACCAACTCTTTCCAAACGATATCGTTCAAATCAGGCTGACAGCTGACAGATATTTTTTCGAGTTTAATGGGATGAATAAATTCTGTATGATGAGAATGTAAATGAATTGAAGCGTTTGAGTTCGACCGATTAAATCCATATTTTAAATCGCCTTTTATTGGGCAATCAATGGCACTTAGCTGCGCTCTGATCTGATGATGTCTTCCAGTAAATAAATTTATTTGTAATAAATGATAATTTGAAATTGAGGCTAATACTTGATATTCTAATTCTGCTTTTAACGATCCACTTTTTTCGATCTCATAAGCTTTTGATTTGTTGGCATGTTCATTTTTAATTAAGTAATGTGTTAAATGTTGTTTCAATTGTGGCGGCTTGTTTTTAACCACAGCCCAATAAGTTTTGGTAACAGCTTTATTTCTAAATAATTCATTCATTCGAGATAAGGCTTTACTTGTTTTTGCAAATATTATAATACCAGAAACAGGCCTATCTAGGCGATGGCAAACGCCACAGAAAACATTACCTGGTTTTTGATCACGAAGTTTTAAAAAGTTCTTTACCTTTTCAGATAAAGGCATATCTCCAGTTTTATCTTCCTGAACAATTTCTGAAGATTTTTTATTAACGATAATTAAATGATTGTCTTCATAAACAATTTGGGATTTTTCTATAATTTGATTTGGCTTAAACATGAGATTAATGAAGCAATTTACTTTTGAAAATTTAAAGTTTCAATAATTTTATCGTAACACATTGAGACAGTTTTTTGGTTCTTCTTTTTCAGTAAAGTATTTTTTAAATTTAAGTTGTTGTCCACAAAAATTTTTAGCTAAGCAACGGTTTGATTTGAAACATTGTTTGCCGAAACGTTATTAACAAAGATAAATGTTTAATGGACTTTTGCAAAGCGAAAATAATTGTCTTTCCCGGAGCGAGCGCTTTTGCAAAAGCTTTGATGTCCGCCCGCATTACTTGTAGGTGCTGTTAGGCGTAGTTATTTGTTTCTTAACAGTGCTTCCAGGTCTTCACGATTGTCAAATACCTTGCCATCAATTTCTAATGTTTTAACAATCTCGAAAGCTTTAGCTAATTCGTCAATGTATAATTGAAATTCTTCTTCTTTATCAAATAGTTTTACCGAGTCAATATTATATTTTAGTCTTGATTCTCCCAAAATTCTTTGTCTGGGTGATCTTTATCAATTAATACACAAGCTCTTTTACCAGCATAATTGCATATATAGTCAAGTAAATCAATAAGGATTAGCGCTTTGTCTTTTTTAGATATCTCTTCCTTATTGTCCCATAATTCAATTGAAGTAACAACTAGATTAGGCTACGAATAAAGTGCAAAAGTTTCCTTATCTTTTAATTTATATTGAATTATTTGATTTTTACTGTCAGCCTTTATTTTAGCATCACTGTCGTAATCTTCTTTATACTTTCAACGCCGCCACTTGTCAAATATAAATTTTGCTATGTCTATTATCATAATTACGCCTGACGGCAGCCTGTGAAAAAACTCAACGTTATTCACAATCATTCGTCATAAAGTTTTATATAAAAATAAGAAATAAATTCAAAGCCAATATATCTTTATAAAAAGAAAATACATGCAGCACATTACACCAAAAAACCGCCAGCAGTATGAGTTTGTGAACCTCGAAGATTTTATTGATAAGAATAATCCAGTTCGTTTTGTGGATGCTTTTGTCGATAAACTTGAATTAGAAAAGCTGGGATTTAAAATGGCAATATTAAAGTCTGAAGGAAGGCCATCTTTTCAAACATCATTATTTTTAAAAATTTACATTTATGGTTATTTAAATGGTATTCGTTCATCGCGCAAACTAGAAAAAGAGTGTATTCGCAATATCGAATTGCAATGGCTTTGCGGCAGTCTAACACCGAACTATCACAGTATTTCCGATTTTAGAAAGAGCAACCCGCAAGCTCTGCGCAATACATTTAAATTGTTTGTACTCTTTCTTAAGGAAGCAGATTTAGTTGGATCAGAATTGGTCGCCGTGGATGGCACTAAATCCAGAGCGCATAACAGTAAAAAGAATAATTACAATCCTAAGAAAATAGAACGTCATCTTGCCTACATCGAAGAAAAAACAAATGAATATTTGAAGCAACTCGATGCTGCCGATATTAATGAAAAATCGGATAGAATAACCAACATTGAAGATAAATTAAAACACCTCAAAGAAAACAAGATAAAATACGAAACCCTTGCGGCACAGATTCAACAAAGTGGTGAGCCACAGGTAAGCACTACTGATCCCGATTCACGCGCGCTGCTTATACACGGTCAAGTAGTTGAAGTCAGTTATAATACGCAGGCTGCAGTAGATGAAAAACACAAACTGGTTGTAGCTACCCAAACTCTCAACCGCAACGACAGGAATGCTCTAAGTAATATTGCCATCGAGGCGAAGAATAACATACAAGCAGAAAAATTTACACTACTTGCTGACAAAGGATACAACAACGCTAAAGAAATAGAGCTTTGTCAACAACAAGGATTAACCACCATAGTTGCACAACAAGAAATAGTAAACAGCAACGACAAAGGAACCACCAAAGAATACTTGGCAATAAATTTCACTTACAATAAGGAAACCGATACATACACATGTCCTCAAGGACAAACACTCACAACAACAGGAACACTTCACACAAAAAAAAGAAGCAGCAGTTCGCATCAATTTAAAAAATACAGAACCACGGCATGTAGAACCTGTTCGGTTAAACATTTATGCACCGCTAAGGCAGATGGCAGAAGAGAGATAGAACGCAGCCAATATGCTGAGGCACTGGAACTCAACAACAAAAACTACAAAGAACAATACGCGCTGTATCGCAAACGACAGGAGATAAACGAACATATATTTGGAACTATTAAAAGAGTT
>JBKDJY010000208.1:0-3452 GCA_046345275.1 Bacteroidota bacterium | reverse complement strand
GTTTTTCTTTGATGGCTTCTAAACCAACTTTTGTTTTAAAGTCAACACTGTGATTCCTTTTGCTTGTACTCATCTTTTTTTAGTTTAAGTTATTAATTATTGTCGCTTAAACTACTGTCCGATTTTTAGGTACCAGCATAGGAAACGTTAGTCATAATTTTAAGACAACGACACAATGCAAGAAATGAACGCCTTTACGATTACAGTATTTGTAATACTTTACGGACTGACATTACTATGCTTTTTTATACCTTTTAAAAAAGGACATCACAAGACTGGATATATCACTGGCGGAATTCTAGGCATAATTATAACTCTGACACTAATCGGTAATTTAGACTTCTTAGTAATTTTTATTTGGCCTATAATCATTATGTTCCAAATAATTTTCATTTCCTACTGGGCTTTTATCGCTTTTAATAGAAAGAAAACAGGACTAGTAATTGCGACAATCTTGACCATTGGATTTATTTTACTAATAATGCAACCTTGGATTTCTGACTGGACATTCAGTAAAAAAGATGCGACCAAAATTCTCCGCTTCCACAACATTGAATTAAAAGACGATTTTAAAATCTTAAAGAACGAAGCAGGTGGTTTTAGAGACTACTACGAAACTTTTACGCTTAAATTATCGGACAATGATTTTAACAGTATTTCCCACACAATAAAGAACTCTAAAAACTACAAAAGACATTTTACCGACTATTCTAACCTTCCGACAGCAGACTACAAAACTGCCGACACAATAGACTTTGAAACCGACAATCATTTTGAAAGAGAGTATTGGACAAACGCAAAAATGGAAAACGGAACGTATCATTTTCGTTTTCAATTAGACAAACAAAACAAAGAATTAAGCTACATTGGAAGCGATGAATAAAAAAACTGCTGGTAACACGGGTTTTGCGTCAGGCGGGGTGACGTGCAAACTTGGAGCTTTGTGCTTCTATTCAAGTTCAGTGCTGGTTGACAGTTTTGTGCTCCAAAACCCGCCCGAACGCAAAGCCCGAAAACGTTAGGCGTCATTCTTGGGCGACAGTGCAACATTCGGGCGACTGACCAAAAACTAACTTTTAATGCTACCTTTACGGCAGACAAATTTGACAGAATTGAATGAAAAATAAATATGTAAACTTCATCTCGGACGACCATTTATTGGATTGTATCGGCAACTTGCATAAAGCATATTTGAAGGCTAAAAACAACATCACGAAAAAGAACTTTTACTCAAACAAAGTTGACACCATTAAACTGACCTTTGATGCAGAGTTTAACGACATAGACGAGGAAAGCCTTATTCAATCGGAGATTTTGAGGCAAATTGACAAATCAATAAACAATTCAATCGGGACTTTTCACGAGCAAATTTTGGGCGGTATGAAAGGCTATCAAGCAGGTAATTTGAGTGGCTATGACATTAAAGCCAAAGACGATACTTTATTTGCCGACATCAAGAACAAACACAACACAATGAACAGCAGTGCAGCCGAAGCACTATTTCAAAAGTTAGCACGGTATGCAAATGACTATAAAAAAGCAAAATGTTACTGGGTTCAGATTTTAGCCAAAGGAAGCTTTTGTGAGTTGTGGAGTGGCGACATCAACGGTAAAGAATATAGCCACAGCAGAGTTTATAAAATTTCAGGCGACCAGTTTTACGCTTTACTTTCAGGGCAAGATGATGCAATGTTTCAAATTTACAAGGTGCTACCAGTTGCTATCAAAGACTATCTAAAATCAGCCGACAAAAACGAAGATATTGCAGAAAATTCTGCATTGGACGAACTAAAAGTTGGGACTAAGAAAAGTAAACGAAGCATTTTAGATCAAATCACTTTTGAAAATTACAGCTACTATTTGGGCTTTGACAAGTTATAGTAACTGTTCAAAAACCTCACAATTGAATAGCCAACTTCTGTTCCTAAATTAACGGGAACTGCATTTCCAATTTGTTTGTATTGTTGAGCCATTGAACCCTCAAATTTCCAATCATCAGGAAAGGTTTGTATTCGTGCATACTCACGAACAGTAAACGGACGAGTTTCATCGGGATGACATCTTTCAGTTTGTTTTTGCGCAGGACTGCAAGTTAAAGTCAAACAAGGTTCATCCCAACCTATTCGCCTTGCAATTCCAGTTTTTCCGCCACCTAAATGAAAACTACCACCCATAAATTCCTTTTGAATTTTTAGTGGTAAATCACGCCAGTATCCTTTTTGCGGAACTAGATCTAAAACAGCTTTTTTGCTTTGAGGATATTTTGCACCAGTTGACTTTGGAACATTTGTATCAAACAGTTCGCCTTTTTTCAAGGCATCTTTCAAATTATATATTTTCTTGTGAGGTTTGGGATACTCATATTGTAAATCAATATCTTTTCTAATTCCAACTAAAATCAAACGTTCTCTTTTTTGTGGCACTCTGTAATTTATTGCTTTCAATACTTGGACAGGAACAACATTGTAGCCAATTTCATCCAAAATTGAAATCATTCCTTGCAAGGTTTTTCCGTTTTCGTGACTTAACAGACCACGAACATTTTCGCCAATACAAATCGGAGGGTTCACTTCTTTGACAACTCTTGCAAACTCATAAAACAAAGTTCCTCTTGCATCGGCAAGACCTAATTTTTTACCTGCGTAACTAAATGCTTGACAAGGGAAACCACCAGTAACGACATCAACTTTGTTATGATATTTAGAAAAATCAAACGCCTTAATATCGCCTTCCAAGACTTTCCAGTTTGGACGGTTTTTTCGCAACGTTTGACAAGCCCATTTATCAATTTCATTCAAGGCAACGCATTTCAAACCTGCTTTTTCCATTCCAAGAGCCAGACCTCCGGCACCGGCAAACAACTCCAAAACCGAGTATTCATTGTGTGGTTCAACATAGTTCGTTACAACAGCCTCTGCATCGTGATTGACAAAGTCTGCAAACAAGGATTCAACTTGTTCTCGTTTATAGACACGGTAGTTACTCATCGGTTCACGAACCGCAGACAACTTGCCTTCTCTATCCCAACGTCTGAGAGTTTCTTTACTTTTGCCTATTAGTTCAGAGGCTTCGGAGAGTGTTAAATATTCATTCATAACCAAGTAGCTTAACCTTATACAATGGTTACAAATTTACGACTAAAAATGAAACGTACAACAACTGATGAAAAAAAGAATTAGCATCTAACAGCGGTATGACAAAAGTGACGGTTCAGTGCTTCGTATGACAGTTTTTCGTATAATTGTAGTGCGGTTCTTCGTATGAAGTTTAGTGGTTAAAATCGCCACCTTCGCCAAGCCGCAAAACGTTAGGTGCAACCCTCCCTATTCCGGCGCGCATTAACTTCCAAAGCTAACGTTACGTCACCCTACCAAATATAAATTTTCGTAAAATTGAAGGCTCTTTGCAAGGCCGATGTTCAGATTGTTGCGTGATAGCACGAGTGCAATCCT
>JBKDJY010000207.1:0-19657 GCA_046345275.1 Bacteroidota bacterium | reverse complement strand
CCTAGCTAAACGATTTTTTGCTATACCAGTATTCTTTTGCTATTCTATGGCTGATGGCATCTACAATTTACTCAAATCATCTAACGCACCTATTAATAAAAAATTTTTTAACTTTGATTAGAATAATGGGGAAACTCCAGTAAATTTATAAAACAAGCATCTTACTTTATCAACATGCTGAGTAATACAATAGAAATATATACGGATGGCGCTTGTTCTGGTAATCCAGGTCCAGGGGGCTATGGCGTCATTATGAAATATAAAACTCAGCGCAAAGAATTTTCTCAAGGGTATCGATTAACAACTAACAATAGAATGGAGTTATTGAGTGTCATCATGGCTTTAGAAAGTATTAAAAAAGGGGATTGTGATGTGATTGTTTATTCTGATTCAAAATACGTTTTAGATTCAATAAATTTAGGTTGGGTTTACAGTTGGCAAAAAAATGGCTTTAAAAATAAGGCCAATTCTGATTTATGGAAACGTTTTTTAATCATTCATAAAAAATATAACGTGAAATACATATGGGTTAAAGGGCATGCCTCTAATCAGGAAAATAACCGTTGCGATGAGTTAGCAGTTTTAGCGAGTAAAAGCCAAAACCTTATCGTTGATGATGGTTATGAGACAATTAAAAAAGTTAAAGGCTTGGAACTATAACTCTTTTGTAAAAATATTTTTTTCTAAAAAGATTTACCAAATATTTACCCTTTTAGCAATGGGAATATACATTCCGTCACCTTCTTTCACATCAAAGGCTTCATAAAACTCTGGCATGTTGCTTAATGGTCCAACAGCTCTAAAGTTTCCTGGAGAATGAGGATTGGTTGCAATCATCTGTTTTAGTGATGCATCTCGTATTAAAGATTTCCAACCTTGAGCCCAAGAAATAAAGAAGCGTTGTTCGCCCGTGAAACCAGCAATCAAGGGTGATTTCTTTCCATTCAATGATTTTTTGTAGGCATAATAAGCCATAGTTAAACCACCTAAATCTGCAATGTTTTCACCTTGGGTTAATTCACCATTTACGTGCAGCGTATCAATAGCTATATAATGATTAAATTGTTCAATGATTAATTTAGTTTTGTCTTTAAAGTTTTTATAATCACTCTCTGTCCACCACATTTTTAAATTTCCATCTGCATCAAACTGAGCGCCTTGGTCATCAAAACCATGTGTTAATTCATGGCCAATAATTGCGCCCATCACACCATAATTAAATGCATCATCTGCATTTGGGTCAAAAAATGGTACTTGCATAATTCCTGCAGGGAAAGCAATTTCATTCGATGTGGGATTATAATAAGCATTTACAGTTGGTGGCGTCATTCCCCACTCCATTCGATCGACAGGTTTTCCTATTTTTGCTAACATTCGGTCATATTGAAATTTTCGTCCATTCACGACGTTTTCCCAAAATGAAGTTTTGCCAATGGTTAATTTTGTATAATCAATCCAAGTATCAGGGAAACCTAATTTCTTTATTAATTTATCTAACTTTAATTGAGCTTGAGCTTTTGTTTCGGCACTCATCCAATCTCTTGAATTAATGCGATCGCGGTAAGCAGCCACCAAATTGTCAACCAATACATTTACTTTTTTCTTTGAGTTTAAATCAAAATGTTCTTCCACATACAATTTTCCTAAGGCTTCTCCTAAAGCTTGATCTAATGATGCCTGCACTCTTTTGTAGCGAGGCTTCATTTGTTTTCTTCCAGTTAAAACAGTTCCATTAAATTTAAAACTTTCGGTTACAAACTTACTTGATAAATAGGGAGCGGCTTCTGAAATCAATTTCCATTTTAAAAATATTTTCCATTCAGGAATGGTAATAGAATTAATGATATTGTTTAATCCTTCATAAAATTTTGGTTGATTTAAAACTAAAGTATCAGGAGTTTTTATTCCAATGGTGGAGAAATAAATATCCCAATTTATATTTGGTTCTATTTTTTTTAATTGAATGGTATTAATTGGATTATATTGTTTTTCTATATCACGTTGTTCCGTTGCATTTTGAGAAAATTTCGCTAGCTCTGTTTCAATTTTCAAAATTGTTTTAGCATTTGCTTTGGCATCTATCACTGTATTGCTGGTGCAAACAAACATAAGTTCTACGTGTTCCAAATACTCTTTTCTAATTGTTTCATACTGCGCATCAAAATAAAAATCTCTATCAGGAAGTCCCAATCCAGTTTGTGTTAAATAAGTGGTATTTGCATTACTGTTTTTAAAATCAGAATAAACGTAAAATCCGATTATACCCGAAATTCCTTTTTTATTAAACAAAGCAGAAGTTTTTATTAAATCATCTTTTGTTTTTATTAAATCAATAGCGGTTAATTCTTCTTTAATTGGCGCTAAGTCATCTTTTTCAGATTTAGCAGAATCCATTGCGATCAAATAAAAATCTCTCAGTTTTTGGACATTGGTACCAGGAAGAGCTTTGTCATTTTTTGCCAAAACAAGCAGCAATGCTTTTATTTGAGCCAAATTACGCTCATTAATTTCGTTAAAACTTCCCCAGCTTCCGTCACTTTCAGGAATTTGTTGGGTTTTAAGCCATCTCCCATTTGCAAATTTATAAATATCATTTTTAGGACTAACAGTCGAATCGATATGACTTAAATTGATTCCTGGCGTTTGCGAAATTGCGATAGACGACGAAAGAAAAGCCGACACTACTATGATTAATTTTTGCATGAGGATTTTTTTTTATAAATATATTATTATTGTTTGACTAAAATTTTAAAAAAGAGCTGACAAATTTAGCTCTTTATGTTTAAGTTTGAATAATCAACATAAAAATTTATGACTTTGAACGGAGTTAATTCATTTTGTTTGTGAACCGCTACATTTGTTTTATCCTTGCAGAATTCTCGAATTATAAGCTATTATGTAATCTCAATTCTATTTCATTTAAAGAGTCTTGTAATTGCTGAAATGAATGGATTACAAAATATCTTTCTTGAAATACATCTGTTCTATAATCTGTATCAAAAATAGTTTGAATATCAAAGGGCAATTGTTTTGCCTTTTTACTTAAACAATGTTCAGTTTCTCCTTTCGACGAAATGATTCCTGCACCGTAAATTTTAAGTTGATTGTCCTCTTCAATTAAAGCAAATTCTATTGTAAACCAATATAAACGTCCCAATAACTCTATCGCTTTTGGATTGTTAATATTTTTTAATGCAATATCACTTATGCCTTTAAAAAAATCGACATAAGCTTGGTTGCAAAGCAATGGCACATGGCCAAATACATCATGAAACATATCTGGCTCTTCCAAATAATCCAATTGTTCCATCGTTCGCAACCAACATGTGGTTGTAAACTTTTTTTGCGACAAAAAATTAAAAAAATCTTTTTGAGCACTAATATTTGGCACTACTTCTAAACTCCAAGAAGTCTTGTTTTGTAAAATAGCATTCACTTCTTCAAAGTCGGGAATTTTATCCTGAGTAAAATTAATAGTGCGTAATGCATTTAAATATTCAACAGACACAATCGGTTTTAATAAGTTCAGTTGTCGATTAAATAATATTTTCCATAGTTCAAAATCTTGCGTTGTGTAGTTACCGTAAATCTGCTTTGTTGGTCTTATTGTTTTCATTTGTTTTGTTTTTTATCCGCCGAAGCTTTAGTGTAGGCAGGTTGTTTGTTAGTAAAAATTAGGCATAAAAAAACCCGTTCGATTGGAACGGGTTTAAATTTTATTGTTCAATTAATTAAGTTATACGCTAGTATGAACAATAGCTTACCATTCCAATTGGATTCATTAGATAATAGTAATAATATGCATTGTTCATTTTATTCATGGTTCGAATATACATTAATTATTTAAAACCCGCTTTATGTAATTAAAATATTGCTAAAAAATAAATAGTCGATTTTTCTTTTTCAGCATATAATAATTTTAAATTTGTTGGAAGCGCTATGTTTTGTTTCGCTAACGTTGCATCCATTATAAGAGTGCCCCTTGTTTTTTCTTACTGGTTGCTTTTTTGAAGTTGGATGATTTGCATCATCATCATTCTTATACCATTATGAGTTTCGTTTTTAATTTTTTCTTTGGGTAGAGCCTCTGTTGATGGCTCTAATTCTGAAGGCGTTATTTTTGTTTCTACTGATGGGTAACAACAACTTAGTTAATGGCATTAATAATATTTAAATCCACTCGTTTTATTATTTCTGCAAATTATGTGGCCGAAAAGGGGGCCTTCATTGGTAAAACTAGTAGAACCACATAATAAATACAAATAATTGAATCGCACAGATAATAAACCAACATACTAGTGGATTTTTACTATTGAGTCAACTTTTCTTAATATGCTGAAAAACCACGTCTTTCAGTTATTTTGTGTTCGATTAACAAGCCTACGCAAGCACCGTCTAATGGCTTATGTTTATCTTCTTCTGTAGAACCTTTAGGAACGGTAAGTTCAATAATTAATTGGCGAGTAGAAGCGCTTTGAAATTCGAAACTCAACTCATTATTTTCCTTTGAGTTATCATATAATAATTCACTTGTTCGTGCATCAAATATTTTATAAATTAATTTATCTCCTAAAGCCGTTTCGCAGCAAACATTAATTCGATAATCCATTCCTTTATAAACCACGCAACGAATTTTAGAAGTCATTCCTTGGTTAAATAGCCCACTTTTTGATTGCGAATTGTATATCCAAAGTCCATCTATATTATTTTCTTCTGAGGAATTGCAATTATTTCTATGAAATTGGCTACAAACGCTTGTCTGAGTCAATAATGATTGACTTGATATAATCAATAAAAATAAAATAATTTTTTTCATGTTGGTTAATTTAATTAGTTAATGTAAATGAATTTCTAATAATTTTAATTTTATTTACAATACGATTGTACTGTTCAGCAGTTAAAACTAAATCCTTACCACCGGCAATAATTTTTTTATTTTTTTCTTTAAGACTTACTGGAGCAGCATCTTTTTCTTTAATTTGATCAAATTCTTCTTTTAATTCTTGCAACTGCTTTAAAACACTGGCAACATTTTTATCATTTTCATATTGTCTCAAAAATTCAAGCAAATTATCTAATGTATACTTTTGATCTGCAAAACGTTGAATTATTGGACTATTTTCTTCGAACTTAGCAAGGTTTGTAACTATATATAAACCTTCAACCCAACCTCCAACAATAACAAGAACTAATGTAGATCCTTGCTTTGAAGCCTCAAGTGTTTCAAAAGAAGAAAAATAAATATCATCAGAAATGATGGATAATGAATCAGGATTGTTTAAATTATCTTGTAACCTTTTTAAAATCTCGGGTTTTAAAACTGATGAAACGCCAATTTGATCACCCAACTGTTTTATAGTTTTAAAATAATTTATGGTTTCTCCGCCAATGTCAAAAATGCTACAGTAACTTAAGTCACAGCCATACACACCAAAATTTAGAGCTTTCGATTTATTGTCAGAATAACTTTTTAAATTACTGACACTATTTAAAAAACTAACATTTTTGTTATTATTACTACCGATTAATTTAATAAAATTAAGCATCTCGCTTGGAGAAGGAACTTGAAAAAATGTTTCCTGAGATTTTAAAGTTGCTGTATTTAATGAATCTGAAACAACAATATCATTCCGATTTTCATTCTTAGCATCATCTCCGCAAGAGACAAAAAATAAAGACAGTATTGTTGTTATCAACAATAAAATTTTTGGTTTTTGAAAAATCATGGTAGTTTATTATTATTTAATAATTATGATATTACTTTTTTAACTAAGTCTGCTGCTTCTTGTAATTGAATTGCAGAAAATACTTTTAATCCAGATTCGTCAATTAATTTTTTAGCAGCCTCTGCATTGGTTCCTTGTAAACGGACAATAATTGGCACATTTATAGTTCCTATATTTTTATAAGCATCAATAATACCCTGAGCCACTCGGTCACAACGAACGATTCCTCCAAAAATATTAACCAAAATAGCTTTTACATTTTTATCTCCTAAAATAATATGAAAAGCCTTTTCAACTCTTTCAGCATTAGCCGTTCCTCCAACATCAAGGAAATTAGCAGGTTCTCCCCCACTTAATTTAATAATATCCATGGTTGCCATTGCCAAACCTGCACCATTAACCATGCAACCTACGTTTCCATCTAATTTCACATAATTAAGTTCAGCTTTACGGGCCTGCACATCAACTGGATTTTCTTCAGATTCATCACGCATTTCTTCAATATCTTTATGGCGATACAAAGCATTATCATCAATGGTTACTTTTGCATCAACCGCAATTATTTTATCATCAGATGTTTTTAATACAGGATTAATTTCAAACATGGAAGAATCTGTTGCGTCATAAGCTTTATAAAGTGCAACAATAAACTTAGTCATTTCTTTAAATGCATTTCCGCTCAATCCTAAATTAAATGCAACTTTACGAGATTGAAAGTCTCGCAAACCAACCCTAGGATCGATTTCTTCTTTCCAAATTAAATGAGGCGTTGCCTCTGCAACCTGTTCAATATCCATTCCGCCTTCGGTACTATACATGATAATGTTTCGTCCTGTTGAACGGTTTAATAGAATACTGATATAAAATTCTTTGGTTGGAGTCGCTCCAGGGTAATAAACATCTTGAGCCACTAACACTTTGCTAACCAATTTTCCTTCCGCACTGGTTTGGGGCGTAATCAAATGCATCCCGATAATATTGGTTGCAATTTCTTTCACTTTATCTAAATTTGGAGCAAACTTCACGCCTCCGCCTTTACCACGGCCACCTGCATGAATTTGAGCTTTAATAACAACACCGCCGCAATTATAAGTTTCAATAACCTTTTTAGCAGCTTCTACAGCTTGTTCTGGAGTTTCAGCAACAATTCCTTCTTGCACCGCTACACCGTAGCTTTTTAAAATACTTTTTCCTTGATATTCGTGAATGTTCATAAATCTAAATTTGTTTCCAAAATTAGAATATTTATTTTAAAAACGAGGGGATTTTAATGAAAATTAATGACAGAAATGCTAACAAGCTTCCATTAGATCTAAAATAAGCCTATCAGCGATGAATTAATCCATCCTTCATTGCCATTTTCTAATTTTATATTTACCCATTGGCTGTTGTGCTTTAAAATAGAAACTTTCGTTCCTTCATGTAAATTGAATTTTATTTCAGATGTTACATTCGGCTCAGATAATATTTTTGCCTCTTCTGATAAAATAATTCCATAATTAATCTTTTGTTTATGATTAATGGATGAATATCCTAAAATCATTGCTAAGAAAAAAACAAACAAACCAAATAACCCTGTAAAAAAATATAAACGCTTCAATAAAATATTTTTTGAAATGAAAAATAAAAAGAAAGTTACCAGTGAAATATTAAAAGCAATAATGCTTATCAAAGCCCAAGTATTACTTGAGTAATAATTTACAACCCCATTTGTAAGAACTCCAATTAAATAATTTTCTTTACTTTCAATTTTATCGATGGTTTTATTATTTGCAATTTTTAAATTCACTTTAATATCCTGATCATTTGGATTTATTTTGTTAGCCAATTCATAATTATATATCGCTAAGCCTAATTGGTTATTTTTATAATAACAGTTGGCGATATTAAAATATAAATTAGCAGAAAATAATTTTTGACTCAAAATACTATCATATACAACCAGCGCTTCCTTATATTTTTTTTGTTCATATAACTTTTCTGCTCTAGCAGACAAATCGCTGATTGAAAAAACTTCCTTTGACAAAAAGAGAGTTATTATAAAAAATAGTATAACCTTTATTTTAATCATTTTTTAATTTGTTCTTCAATTTTTGAAATCAATTCAATGGTAGATTCATACATTTTTTTCAAATCTTCTGTAACTATTGATGGCGCATATTTTGCAAATTCACAAGTATTTAAAGTCTCTATAACTTTTTGTGCAGTTTCCTTATTCACTTGCCTTGATAGAAGCATTTCTGATATTTTTTCTTTCGAAAAATCAACTACCGACATGGAAAATTTATCTCCAATGTACCGATTAAGTGCATTTAAAATTTCATTGAAAAATAAATCTTTATTATTTGCCTTTAAATGTTTTTCGGCAACTGATAATTGTTTCTTTGCTAATTTAGCAGCTTTTCGTTCTTTAACTAATTGTACATTGCTATTTGCTTTTATATGTTGCTTCATTAAAAATAAGCCTGCAATAAATAAAATGAATGGAATTAATAGGAGTAAGTAATGATTTATTGATGAAAAAAAGCTATTGTCATTTTCTTTTAAATCTAAATCTCCTGTTTTTATGTACCTCAAATCATTTTCGGTTTCTTTCACTTCCTTTTTATTTGAAGAAATAATTTGAGCAGTAGCTCCATCTCCTTGCAATACTTTTAAATTCAAATCAGGAGAAGGGATTGAAACATATTTCTTTTTAATAGGATCAAAAAAGCTAAATCCTAAATTATCTAATATAAAATCACCAGCTTGGCGAGGAATTATTAAATAATCATACGTTTTGCTACCACTAACTCCTCCTACTGTTTTAATGCTTTCTGTTACTTTTGGATCATACGATTCAAAGCTTTCTGGTAAATTCAATTTTAAAGGTTCCACCAATTTTATATTTCCACTGCCAGCAATTGTTATTTTTAAATTAATGGCATCATTAGCCTTCACTGAATTCTTACTTAAATTTACTTTATAACTAAAATCCCCTACGGCACCTAAAAAATTAGCAGGTTTATTATCTGTAGGTAAATTAATAACTTCAAGTTTTTCAGCTTTACTTTTTACTTTTACAACCACATCTTCATAACCTCCTCCTCCAAAAAATTGTTCAAAAATATCTCTCGGTTTTCTTTTTGTTTGTCGACGAACAATACAATCTATTTCAACTGGCTCAATTTCTATCTTACCAATTCTTTGTGGAAATAAATACACTTTATTATATTCTGCTACGTTATAGTTGATCCCATTTACATTTTCTGGTCTTAAACTTATTTGTTGATTATTATTAATTTCTTGTTGTGACCAAAAACCATTATAGGGTGGAAACTTAACATTTTGAAAGCCTCTTAAATCAACTCTCGAATATACTTTTTGAGTTACTGTAATTTGTTCTCCTAAATAGCATTTTGTTTTACTTATATAGGTTCTAATAAATAAATCGTCATTACTTAATTCACTGGCATATTGATTTTTTTCATTATTTGCATTAGATTGTTGCGCGTTTGAATTGTTATTTTGTTGCACACTTCCTTTTACGACTTCAACAACAATGGGTTTTGTTTCTAATTTTTGATTTCCAGAAATAACGCTAGCTGAACCAATCACAAATTTTCCTTCCGATTTTGCTACCAAATCAAGTGATAAAATTGTGGATTGCGTAATTGAGCCATTTATCATACTAACGCTCTGACTTTGATTTGGCCCCGAATAAATTTCAAATCCTTTAAAACTAGGATACACCAAATTGCTACCGCTGCCATTTAAGGTAAATGCCACTGTAAATATTTCTCCAACAGTTACCTTGTTTTTACTAACCTGCGATACAAAACTTGGTGCTTGTGAAAAAATAAATGGAGAGATCATCAACAACAAAAACAGGGAATTGATTTTTAACTTCCATCGAAAATTTTTGGGCATTGTATAAGAATATACAAACCTCGGTGAAAGTAAGTCTGCACCATTTAGATTTTTATATTCAAATAAATTCTCATTCATAAAATTCGTGTTTTCTATAAACTATTAAAAACTACCAATCTTTTTCTATTTTTATTTTTTCACTCGGATCTCCTTTTTTCTTACGAAGTGATTGCATTTTCTTTTCAGAATTCATCAATGCATTTAGCATTTGTTCAGCTTGTTCTTTACTCATTTGAGGCTGTTTTTGAGCGTCTTGTTTATTGTTCTGTTTTTCTTTTTTATCTTCAGGCTTATCGCCGTCTTTTTTTTGATCGTCTTTTTTATCGTTTTTCTTTTCTTTGTCTTTTTGTTTTTTTAATTCGCGCTGAGCGTAAGCCAAATTGTATCTGGTATCTTCATCTTTAGGATTAAGTTTTAAAGCTTTTTTGTATCCCAAAATTGCGTCTTCAAAACTTCTTTGTTTAAGCTTCGAATTTCCATAATTATGCCAAGCTCTCTGGATGGTGTCAGCATTAGAAATTGATTTTGCTACAACTTCAAATTGTTGAGCAGCTTGATCGAAAACCAAATTTGCAGCAGAATCTGGTTTCATTTTCTTATTAGGAGGCGCTATTTTTCCTGCCTTGATCAATTCTCCTGTTTTATATAATGCATCTCCTAAATTAAAATTTGCTTTATAATAATCTGGCTTTTCTTTTAATGATTTAGAATAATAATTTGTTGCTTCTATGGTTTTCCCAGAAAAATAAGCTTCGTTTCCATTTCGCACAGAAATTTTTTCTGCTTGAGATTTGCATACAACAGGAAATATCAAATAAATAATTGCGATGTAATAATGATGGTTATACATGATCGGTTTTAAATAAATTTAATTTTTTCCAAAAATTGCTTATTCGTTCAGAAATTAAAGCTTCTATCACTAAAAAAATAAAAGATATGATTAAAAATATTTGAAATTGATCTTCGTAATCACTATACATTTTGCTTTCCATTTGTTTTTTATCAAGTTCTGATATTTTTGCTAAAATGGCGTCTAATCCTATATCACTGCTTGTTGCTTGTACATAAACACCTTTGGTATTTTCTGCAATTTTCTGCAAAATTTTAGAATCTAATTTTGTTACGACAGTATTACCTTCATTATCTTTTTTATACCCAGCTGGAACGCCATTTATTAAGTTTGGAATAGGAACGCCTTCTTCAGAACCAACGCCTATGGTATGAATGACAATATTTTTTTTTGCGGCTTCTTCAGCAGCATCAATCGAACTTTCTGTAGCTTCTTCATTATTTTCACCATCGGTTATAATGACGATGGCTTTATTCTTGCCTTCATCTTTTCCAAAACTTTCGGAAGCTTTATTAATAGCGTCAGCGATATTTGTGCCTTGTGTAGGTACAATTTTTGTATTGATGCTTTCCAAAAATAATTTTGAAGCTCCATAATCTGTTGTAATTGGCAACTGTACATAAGCTTCTCCAGCAAAAACAATAATGCCTAATCTATCGCCTTGTAATTTATCAATCATATTTTCAATAGCCAACTTGGCTCTTTCTAATCTATTAGGAGATAAATCTTGAGCAAGCATACTATTTGAAACATCCAAACAAACCATGATATCAGCACCTTCACGTTTTACTTCTTTCATTTTTGAGCCTGTTTGTAAATTACAAATACCAAAAATTAAAAAAGAAAAACCAGTGATAAATAAGATAAACTTTAGTGTTTTTTTAGTGTACGAAACTTCTGGTATCAGTTGGCTAATTAGATCTAATTCTCCCAATTTTTTTAAATTCTTTTTTGTACGATATTGATACCAAATATAAATGGCAATAAAAATTGGCAATAATCCAAAAGCATAAAAAAATATTTCATTTTCAAATTTATACATTATGGTATCGTTTTAAACACTAATCGTTTTAATAAAAATTCTATGAACAATAAAATGGCCGCGACTAAAGCTAATGGGAAGAAGTGTTCTGATTTATTACTAAAACTTTTTTCACTAATGATGGTTTTTTCGAGTAAATCAATTTCTTGATAAGTTTTTTCTAAACTTTCTCTATCTGTTGCTCTAAAATATTTCCCTCCAGTCATTTTGCTTATTTGAGTCATCGTTGCCTCATCAATATCTACATCTACATAATCGTATTGGATTTCACCATTTGGATACATTGCTACAGGCTGAAGTGCTTTACCTTTTGTGCCAACTCCTATACAATAAACTCTTATTCCAAATGTTTTTGCAATATCAGCAGCAGTTAAAGGCGCAATTTCTCCTACGTTGCTTACGCCATCTGATATTAAAATAACAACTTTGCTTTTTGCTTTACTATCTTTTATTCTTGCAACCGCATCTGCTAATCCCAAGCCTATCGCCGTTCCTTGATCAAGCATGCCTGCTTTAATATCATTAAACATATTTTTAATAATTTTGTGATCGGTGGTTAAAGGGCATTGGGTGAAAGCTTCACCGCCAAAAATAACTAAGCCTAATTTATCGTTGGGACGAGCGTCAATAAAATCACCTAACACCTCTTTAGCTACTTCTAAGCGATTCGGTTTAAAATCTTTTGCTAACATGGAAAGAGAAATGTCTAAGCTTACAACGATATCAATACCCTCTGTTTTTTTGTCTTTCCAACTGCTTCTACTTTGTGGACGGGCTATAGCTAATATTAAAAAAGAAAGTGCAATTAATCTAAGTAAGAACAGTAGATGACGAAATTTTGCTTTTAAAGATGATTTAATCCCATGAAATAAATTAAAAGAAGAGAAATTCAGTTCCCCCTCTGCTGTTTTTAATTTATAAACATACCATATTAACATCATAGGTATGATGACGAATAACCAAAACCAATGCTTTTCAGCAAACTGTATGTCGTTAAAATAATTAAACACTTGTTTTTTGATTTAAATTTTCTTCCTCTTCTCTCAATGTTCCTCTCACAAATTCAAAAGCATTATTTAATGTTAAAGTATGTTCCGCCTCTATGGGTATTTGTTTTGCAAATTTCACAAAATCAGAAAGTGTTAATATTTGAACTAATTTTTCCCTACTTGCACCATCAATGACTTGGTATTTAAAAACCTTAATAATTTCATCAGAAGTGAGTTCCAAAGCATTAATTTTAAAGCGTTCTTCGATATACAAACGAATGGTATCAGTTATAGCAGAATAATATTCTTTTGTTTTATTATTCTTCCAAACAGCTTCTTCTTTAATTTTTTCAAGTGCTTCAAATGCTCTGATATGTGGAGGAATTTTAGGGGTATTATCTTCTACAACTTTAAGAGGTTGTTTTTTAGTTAATTTTTTTATAACAATGAAGAGTATGATGGCTAGTGCTAAAATACCTAAACCCCAATAAGCATAAGGCAAATACCATCTCCAATCAAAAGGTTCATCAAAAGGAACTTTAATATCTTTTACTTTTGCAATGGAAGTGTCTGTTGGTACCGAACGAACTTCTAACATTAATATTTCGGTAAGCTTAAAATTTGAACTATCCTTATTGATTATAAATTTAAAACTAGGTATGGCGTAATATCCTGAATCGAAAGAGGTAATGGTTAATTGTAAATGTTGCTGAATTATTTCAGAATTATTTTTATCAGGAAAAGTTGTATCAATTTTTGAAATGCTTAAAATTTCAATTTGCTTAATAATGGTGTCTTCAAAATTAGGCCATTCAATAAAAATATTCTTTTCTTTTTTTGAATTATAATTTAAGTAAATATCTAAACGCGTTTGCTCACCTATTCTTAAAATATTAGTATCTATAACGGCATGCACTTCAACCTGCGCATTAAATGCTCTATAGAATAATGCAAATAAAATAATGAATATGTATTTTTTTGATATCATCTAGCGCTTCTTAAATAAATTCATGAGTGGTTTTACATAGCCTTCGTGGGTATTAATGTGAGCGAAATCAACACCACTTTTATTAAATGC
Organism: Bacteroidota bacterium; assembly: GCA_046345275.1. Classification (GTDB taxonomy): domain Bacteria; phylum Bacteroidota; class Bacteroidia; order B-17B0; family Aurantibacillaceae; genus UBA4416. The sequence goes on along the minus strand of JBKDJY010000207.1, from coordinate 6,063 downwards.
ATCCTTTAATTTTGCTTCAAATTTTAAACTGTTTACTTTTTGCTTAGCTTGGAAATCTTTATTACTGGTATCAATCCATATTATTTTGCCAGTTTCATTATCTCTTAACTTCATTAAACCAACATCTGGAAAATTATTTTCGTGTTTGTCAGCAATACGTAAAGCTACTAAATCATGCTTACGATTTGCTATTTTCATGGCATCGGAAAATGAATTAGAATCGCAAAAATCTGAAATTAAAAAACTAACACTTTTCTTTTTTATAACGCTGGTTAAATATTTCAATGCCAATTCGATATTAGTGCCGGTTTGTTGTGGCTCAATATTAATAAACTCTCTGATGATTCTCAAAATATGAGATTTTCCTTTTTTTGGTGGGATAAATTTTTCTATTTTATCACTAAAAAAAATCACACCTATTTTATCATTATTTTGAGAGGCTGAAAACGCAATCACAGCAGATAATTCAGTAATAAGATCTTTTTTGATTTGCTTTTGTGTTCCAAAATTACCACTGGCACTCACATCAACTAAAAGCATGACACTTAACTCACGTTCTTCTTCAAACACTTTTACGTAAGGCGATCTTAACCTAGCTGTCACATTCCAATCAATTGTTCTAACATCATCTCCTGGCGTATATTCTCGCACTTCACTAAACGCCATTCCTCTACCTTTAAAAGCAGAGTGATACTCGCCAGAAAAAATCTGGTTACTTAACCCTTTGGTTTTAATTTCTATTTTTCTTACTTTCTTAAGTAGTTCGGCAGTTTCCATTTTGATTTAAGATTTTTGATTATTGATTCAAGATAATTTTTTTAATTCTTAAATCTATGTTCTTAAATTTTATGGCACTTCAACGGTGTTTAACAACTCATTAATGATGTGCTCAGTTGTAATATTTTCTGCTTCAGCTTCGTATGTTAAACCAATGCGATGTCTCAACACATCCAAACATATAGCTCGTACATCTTCTGGTATAACATAGCCTCTGCGTTTAATAAAGGCATAAGCTTTTGCTGCCAATGCTAAATTAATACTAGCACGAGGCGAACCTCCGTAAGAAATTAATGGTGCAAATTTTTCTAGTTTATAGTCTTTAGGGAAACGAGTCGCAAAAACAATATCAATAATGTAACGCTCAATTTTTTCATCCATATAAACGTCTTTGACCACCTCGCGTGCTGATAAAATATCTTCGGGCTTCAAAACTATGTTTGCTTTTGGCATGCCAGAGCGAGAAATATTTGATGCAATCACTTTTCGTTCATCTTCTTTAGATGGATAAGTAATTACAACTTTAAGCATAAAACGATCCATTTGAGCTTCTGGCAAAGGATAGGTTCCCTCCTGCTCCACTGGATTTTGAGTAGCTAAAACTAAAAATGGATTTGGTAATTTAAATGTTTCATCTCCGATTGTTACTTGCTTTTCCTGCATCGCTTCAAGTAATGCAGATTGAACCTTTGCTGGAGCCCGGTTAATTTCATCTGCTAAAACAAAATTGGCAAATATGGGTCCTTTACGAATTGAAAATTGTTCTTGTTTTTGATTATAAATCATCGTTCCAATTAAATCAGCTGGTAATAAATCTGGTGTAAACTGAATACGACTAAACTTGGCATCGATGGAAGTGGCTAGAGTATTAATAGCTAATGTTTTAGCTAAACCTGGAACTCCTTCTAATAAAATGTGCCCATTGCTTAATAAACCAATTAATAGTCTTTCAACCATGTGTTTTTGACCAATTATTACTTTATCCATTTCTGATGTTAATACATCCACAAATGCACTTTCTCGCTGTATGCGTTCATTTAACTCTTTAATATCTACAACCATTTTATTTAATTTGAAAAATTAAGAATGGCCACAAAGTTAATATTGGTAAGCATTTCCACTCATATAGTGCTGTTAAAATATGTTAAGGAAACTACATTTAAAAAACGTTAACTTATATTAGTAAATACTTCTGAAATAATAATTTATATACCAAAATTTAATATTAATTTATTCCAACTATTTTGGTTCGATTTATTACCTTTATCAAAATTCCTTTATTCATAGGTACTATAAATGAAACTCTCTCAAAAAAGTCAAATATTAATTGATTTAGAAGATAAACATGGTGCGCATAATTACCACCCAATTCCTGTTGTTTTGGAACGTGGAAACGGCGTATTTGTGTTTGATGTTGATCAAAAAAAATACTACGATTTTTTAGCTGCTTATAGTGCTGTTAACCAGGGTCATTGTCATCCAAAAATTACAAAAACATTAATTGATCAATCACAAAAATTAGCTTTGACTTCCCGTGCGTTTCATAACAATGTATTGGGCGAATACGAAAAATTTGTGACCGATTTATTTGGTTTCAACAAAGTATTGCCAATGAATACGGGAGCTGAAGGAGTAGAAACTGCCATCAAATTGGCAAGGAAATGGGGTTATGAAAAAAAAAATGTGCATGAAAATTCAGCGAAAATAATCGTATGCGAAGACAATTTTCATGGAAGAACAATTAGTGCTATATCAGCCAGTACGGATATCAATTCTAAAAAAAATTTTGGTCCATATACGCCAGGCTTTGTCGTCATTCCTTACAATAATGTTGAAGCGCTAACCGAAGCATTAAAAGATGAAACCGTTGTGGGTTTTTTAGTTGAACCCATTCAAGGTGAAGCTGGCGTAAAAGTACCTGATGAAGGCTATTTAAAAATTTGTAAAGAACTATGTAAAGCTGCAAATGTTTTATTTATAGCAGATGAAGTGCAAACTGGAATTGGAAGAACAGGTAAAATGTTGGCATGCGATCATGAAAATGTAAAGCCTGATATTTTGATTTTAGGAAAAGCTTTATCAGCTGGCATGTATCCCGTTTCAGCAGTTTTTGCTAATGACGATGTAATGCTTTGCATTAAACCTGGACAACATGGTTCCACTTATGGCGGAAATCCTTTGGGTTGTAAAATAGCTATTTCAGCATTAGAAGTTGTGATTGATGAAAAATTAGCTGATAATGCTCAGCTATTGGGTGAGATTTTTAGATTGGAATTAAATAAAATTAAGTCGGATAGAATTGAATTAATTAGAGGAAAAGGCTTATTAAATGCCATTGTGATTAAAGAAAAAGATCAGGTTAGTGCTTGGGAAGTTTGCCTAAAATTAGCGGAAAATGGATTGTTAGCGAAACCTACACATGGTAATATTATTAGACTAGCTCCGCCATTAATTATTACTAAAGAACAATTATTGGATTGCGTTGAAATTATTAAAAAAACATTTTTGTCATTTGATTGAGACTTATATTTCGATTTTTTAATTTAAAGATTTCAATAATTCTTTCATACTTGTTTTTAAATTTAAAAATGAATGTAGTTGTCCAATCGCAACTCTTTCTTGCTTCATGCTAACCCTGTCTCTTATCGTTACCGTATTATCCTCCAAGCTTTGATGATCAACCGTTATACAAAATGGTGTACCTATTGCATCTTGCCTACGATAGCGCTTTCCTACTGTGTCTTTTTCGTCATAAGCCAACATAAAATCATACTTCAATGTTTTCACAATACTTTCAGCTAATTCTGGCAAACCATCTTTTTTTACTAAAGGAAAAACAGCTGCTTTAAAGGGTGCCAAAGCTGGAGGTAAATTTAAAACCGTTCTTGTTTCTCCATTTTCCAAAGGTTCTTCAACTAATGCTGAAGATAATACTGCTAAAAATAAACGATCTAATCCCACAGAAGTTTCGACTACATAAGGCACATAATTTGTGTTTGTTTCTGTATCAAAATATTGTAATTTTTTCCCAGAAAATTCCTGATGTTGTTTTAAATCAAAATCAGTTCGTGAGTGAATACCCTCCAATTCTTTGAAGCCAAAAGGAAAATGATGTTCAATATCACAAGCTGCATTTGCATAATGCGCTAATTTTAAATGATTATGAAAACGGTATTTTTCAGAACCTAAACCCAATGACAAATGCCAATTTAGTCTTTCTTTTTTCCAATAATCATACCATTCTATTTCTGTACCGGGTTTTACAAAAAATTGCATTTCCATTTGTTCAAATTCACGCATCCGAAAAATAAACTGACGTGCTACAATTTCATTACGAAATGCCTTACCTGTTTGTGCAATTCCAAACGGTATCTTCATCCTTCCTGTTTTTTGAACATTTAAGTAATTCACAAAAATACCTTGAGCTGTTTCTGGTCTTAAATAAATGATATTTGTTTCATCGGTTACTGCACCTGTTGAAGTATTAAACATCAAGTTAAACTGACGAACATCTGTCCAATTTTTCGTGCCACTAATCGGGCAAACAATTTCTAAATCTAAAATAATTTTTTTAACTTCCTCTAAATTAGCACTGTTTAAAGCCGTTTTGAAACGTTCATTTATTTTTTCTATTTTATCTTGATATTCTTTAACGCGACTGTTTGTAGATTTAAACATTTCACTATCAAAATTTTCGAAACGCTTAGCCGCTTTTTCAACTTCCTTTTCAATTTTTTCTTCAATTTTAGAAATATAATCTTCAATGAGTACATCAGCACGGTAGCGTTTTTTACTGTCTTTATTATCAATTAAGGGATCATTAAATGCATCTACATGTCCACTTGCTTTCCAAGTAGTTGGGTGCATAAAAATAGCAGAGTCAATTCCAACAATGTTTTCGTGCAGTTGCACCATAGCCTTCCACCAATATTCTCGAATGTTTTTTTTTAATTCAATCCCCATCTGCCCATAATCATATACAGCACTTAAACCATCATATATTTCGCTACTTTGAAAAATAAAGCCATATTCCTTACAATGGGAAATAATATTTTTAAAAAAATCTTCGGATTTTATTTGACTCTTCATGTTAATTTTCTAATCTGGTTAAGGCTTTAAAAATAGCATTTTTATAACATCTTTAAATGATAATAAAATCTACATCGTACTGTTTTCTGAAAAACAAAACAAATCCAATTGAGAAAATAGTTTATAAATTTAATGAATTTTAAATCCTTGTAGATTTATATATGCCAAATAGAAGTTGAAATAACTTATTCCATCCTTTTTATTGTGCAGCCGATTGATTTTGTTTCTTGAATTTTCGGCGTTTCACTTTTTACTAATGCGTCAATCGCATCTTTCAAATAGGTTGTTTTTACTAAAGAAGCGTCTTTTACATTATCGTCAATTGCTCCTTTGTAAACTAATCCTTTGTCTGTAAATAAAAAGCATTGCGGCGTACGAGTTGCGCCAAAGGCGTCAGCCAATTTAGAATTATTGTCAATTGCATAGTCACAAGAAAATTTTTGCGATTGCGCATATTTAATCATAGCGTCATAGCTATCATCCTCAGAGCGTTCTGCTTCATTGCTATTTAGGATAATACATCCTATCTCTTGTTTCAAACAATAATCTGTTAAAGTTTTGATTCGAACTTCGCTTAATTTTACATAAGGACAGGTATTACAAGAGAAAATCACTAACAATCCTTTCTTAGTTTTAACATCTGATAATGAAACTTCTTTTCCAGAAACAGTTTTAAGTTTTTCTGAAGACAAAGGAATAGGAGAATTTAATGAAATTTCAGGTGCATGAAAAAAATTAATAAACGAAAGCAAAAATGCGCCAGTAGTAATTATTATAGCTATTGTAAATCTTTTTTTCATATTTATTTTTGTTTAAATTTTAATTGAACAATTAGTAAATTTATTTTTAAAAAATATCTCGACTGAAAATCAAAAGTCGTAAATAAAAATGATTAATCAAAATTCATTTTTCTATAGAAATCATTTGATTAAATTTTCGATTTTAAAATATTTTGTTAAAATTTGATACTGCGTGTTATTGATAAAATCATTCACATAAAAAGATTCAATAACAATAGGCAACTCTCTCTTAAAGGCTTAGATTTAAAAAAAATATGGGGTCAGGTTAATTTTCTGGGGAGTAATTGTTAAGCGAATAATTTTTGTAATCTAAAGAGGAAGAATTTCACATCAGTAACACCTCTTAAATTAGCTCTAAAATTTTTTATTTTGGAATTGAAAGATTCAGCATTTGCAT
>JBKDJY010000206.1:0-9290 GCA_046345275.1 Bacteroidota bacterium | reverse complement strand
TTGTCCTTACTGTGGTAGCGTGAAGGTTCATAAACGCGGTAAGCAAAGCGGAGTTCAAATGTACAAATGTGTTGATTGTGCGAAATGGTTTAGCTCAACAACAGGGACACCATTATGGGATATAAAGAAAAAAGATAAATGGCAAAGCTATTTAAATTGTATGCAACGCAATGTTTCCATAAAAAAGGCGGCATTAGAGGTAGGGATTTGTATCCAAACTTCTTTTAATTGGCGACATAAAATACTAAGTGTTTTAAATAAAGAAGTTCCTTTAAAATTAACAGGAAGAGTTGAGTGTGATGAGTTAGAACTTCCTTTAAGTAATAAAGGTGAAAGGAATTTAACAAGAAAGCCTCGTAAACGGAGCAGTGATTTTAAGCGTAACCTCGAAACGAAAGAAATAACAACAGTTCAAGTTGTAACGGCTATTGATGAGCATAATCAAACCTACTTTAAAGCCATAGAAACTAAGCGTATAACCTCAAACGATTTAAAGAAAACGATAGGCAAAAAGTTGGATAAAAACGTAACTCTAGTAACAGACAAACACCCTTCTTATATCCCCTTTGCAAAATCAAAGCGGGGTATAAAACACAAAACAGTAAAGTCAACAGAGTATGTGAATAAAGAAGATAAAAAAGTAAATCTTCAAAAGGTTAATAATCAACACATGCAATTACGCCAATTTTTAGGGAAATTCAACGGTGTATCATCAAAATATTTGCAAAATTATTTAAATTGGTTTGCTTATGGAAAAAATATGGAATCGATTGCAAACCAAACAAAACAATGGTTTATAGCTATCTTAACAAATGATATTGCGTACAACCTATATCAATTAATAAAAAATAACGTTGTTAATATTAGAACTTAACTATAAGGAGAAAGATTTAACATTTAAGAAATTGCATTCTTACAATAAGTTTCCTAAACTTGGACTTTCAATAAAATAACTTACCTGATGAAAAAACACTATTTATTTTTAATTCTCTTGCTTTCTGTTTTTAAAATTAGCAATGCTCAATCCAAACATACGATAAGCGGTTATTTAAAGGATGTGAAAAACGGCGAGGCGCTTATCGGAGTTACCATTTATAAAAAAAACTCACAGCTTGGTACGGCTAGTAATGTTTATGGCTTTTACTCATTAACCTTACCCGCTGGCATTGATACCATTGTATTTTCCTTCGTTGGATTTAAAACCATTCAACAACCCGTTAATCTAAATTCGGATCAAACGATAAGTTTAGAATTATCTGAAGAGGCTTCAGAAATAACAGAAGTTGTCATTACTGGCGAAAGAGAAGATGCTAATGTTAAAAATATGGAAATGAGCGTTGCCAAGTTAGATATTAAGCAAATTCAAAAAATGCCAGCACTATTAGGAGAAGTAGACATCATCAAAAGCATACAATTACTTCCTGGCGTTACCACAGTTGGTGAAGGGGCCAGTGGGTTTAATGTTCGTGGTGGAAATATTGATCAAAACTTAGTGTTAATGGATGAAGCACCAGTTTACAATTCATCTCACTTATTTGGTTTCTTTTCTATCTTTAATCCAGATGCTGTAAAAGATGTAAAGCTTATTAAAGGAGGGATTCCAGCTCAGTATGGCGGTAGAGCTTCTTCTGTACTAGATATTAGAATGAAAGAAGGGAATAATAAGAAGCTGGAAGTGAATGGCGGAATAGGGACAATCTTTAGTAGGCTTTCTATTGAAGCACCAATCATCAAAAATAAAGCATCATTTATTGTTGCTGGTCGTAGAAGTTATATTGACGTATTGACAAAACCATTTTTATCAAAACAGCCTGATTTGAAAGATTCTAAATTTTATTTTTATGATTTAACAGCCAAATTTAATTATAGAATTAATGATAAAAATACAGTGTTTGCCAGTGGTTATTTTGGTAGAGATGTGTTTGGCGCAGGGTTTAAATTTAATTGGGGTAACAGCACTGCAACATTAAGGTGGAATCATATTTTCAACAGTAAATTATTCATGAACGCAACTGCTTTTTATAGTAACTACGAATATAATTTAGGGTTTAAAAGCGAAGGTACAAATCAAGCTTTTGAATGGATTTCTAACATTATTAATTATAGTGTTAAGCCAGATTTTACCTATTATTTAAATAGTAAAAACACCATTAAGTTTGGAGCACAAGCCATCTTATTTACATTTAAACCTGGAGATGCTGTGCTTACGGCTGAAAATGGAACAAAATCAAACTTATTACTAGCAAATCAATATGGCACAGAATACGCCATTTATATAGATAATGAACAAAAAATTACGCCGCGATTAAGCATTCAATATGGGATTCGTTGGTCTTTATTTAATTATCAAGGCAAAGGAACGAAATATACTTATAGAGATACCGTTCCCAACGAAAGTAGGCCTTTGGAAAAAGAAGAAAAAATTGCTTCTGGTAAAATTATCAAATCCTACAATAATCCTGAACCGCGTTTAGCGGTTAATTACACCATCAATGATGCAAGTTCCATCAAATTAGGTTATAACAGAATGTCTCAGTACCTGCATATTGTATCCAATACTGCTGCTTCAACTCCTTTAGACATTTACACCCCTGCTACAAACAACATCAAACCATTGGTTTCCGACCAAATCACACTCGGGTACTTTCGAAATTTTAAAGACAATATGTTTGAAACATCAGGAGAAGTATATTACAAAAATTTGGAGCAGCAATTGGATTATGTTGACAATGCCGAATTATTATTAAACAAGTATCTCGAAGCCGATTTAGTGCAAGGAAAAGGCAGAGCTTATGGCTTTGAATTATATATCAAAAAAGCAAAAGGAAAATTAAACGGCTGGGTAAGTTATACCTTATCAAAAACCGAACGTAAAGTAATTGGTATTAGCAACGGCGATTGGTTTCTATCTAAATATGATAGAACACACAATATCAATACTGTTTTAATTTATGACTTTAATAAGCGATTTAGTTTTTCGGCAAACTTTTTATTTCAAACAGGAACGCCAGCCACATTCCCTAATGTAAAAGTTGAATTACAAACATACAGCATTCCTTATAATACGGAAGGTAAACGAAATAATTACCGTAATACACCTTATCATAGAGCTGATGTTGGTGTGACATATAATTTTAGAAAGAATGATAGAAGACGTTACAAACAAACATTGGTTCTAAGCATTTATAATCTGTACAACAGGCGAAATGCTTTTTCAATTTATTTTAGAAAAAATAAGGATTATCCAGAAACCAATGAAGCTGTGAGGTATTCTGTGATAGGTTCAATTATTCCTGCTATAACTTATAATTTTAAATTTTAAAACAATTAAATCCACATGGTTGCCCAAAACATCGACACAAATGACCGAACTGGATTATTCCATGTGACAATAAAAAACAATAACTTAGACAAATGAAAAAGATTCAAAAAATAGTTTTATTCCTCATCATTACCTATTCTTTTTTTTCCTGCCAAAACGTTATCCAAGTTAAATTAGATAAGGGAAATCCATTAATTACCATTGATGCCTTTGTAAATGATATGCGTTTAATGCAAAAAATACGTTTGACTTACACGGATGATTATTTTTCAAATAAAAAAAACTCAGCAGTATTAGGAGCCACGGTTAATTTAAAAGATTTAACAACTGGACAAACATTTAATTTTTCTGACAATAATAACGGTGATTATGTTTTTAATTTATCAACAACAGATACAATTGCAAGAATAGACCACGACTACGACTTAACAATTATACATAATGGGATTACTTATAGCTCTTCTAGTAAATTGAACCGAACTGCTCAAGTAGATAGCTTGGACGTTACTTACAAAGAAGCAAATATATTTGGCGGACAAGAAGGTTATGAATTTAAATTTATTGGCTTTGATCCTCCAGGCGAAATTGATGATTATTACTGGATTAAATCTTACAGAAATGGTGTTTATTTTGAATTTGTTGGTATTAATTTGGCCATCAATGGTGCTTATGGTTCAGAGGCAGATGGGTTTAAATTCATTCCTCCCATTGCTGAAAATATTACGCCGCCAGGTGCTATATTTAAAAAATTAGATGTTTGCCGAGTTGAAATACACTCAATCAACAAAGCCACTTATAATATGCTGACGCAAGTTCAAGCGCAAACAACTAACTCAGGATTGTTTGCTACAACGCCCGAAAATATAAAAACCAACATTACTTCTAGTAGTGATAAAGTTAAAGTTGTTGGCTGGTTTTGTATGAGCTCGGTTGGATTTAGAGAAAAAATTGCTCAGTAAAATTAGCCTCATTCCATTGATAAACTGAATTCGATAAGTGGGAAAATAAAATCGCATTCAAAATAAAGTAATAACAGAAATTCGTCTTCAAATAAAGTTATCAAATGATGGATGCCTTGAATATTCGAATTTACAAGTGTTTTTAATTTCTTCCATCATTTACAAACTATTTTAACTTGTTAAAAAACTGATGCAATATTTATAATGAATTACTAAATTCAATCAATAATTTACAAACATCAATATAATCAGTCAATGGCAATGTTTTTTCAATATCATAAACATCATGATAGGCACTAATTCCTCCAAGTGTATAAATAAAAAAACAAGGAATATTTTTTTCTGAAAACCAATAATGGTCGCTATTTGCTGCTTTTCCCCGCTGTTTTATTTGAGATAAGTATTTATTTTTTTCATTAATGCTATTTAATTTTAAGAATTGAGATTTAAAAACAGTTGCATTCACAACCATGATGCCATCATTACCAGTACCAAGCAAATCCAAATTTGTTAAAAATTTTATCTGTGATAAAGGAAATAAAGGATTTTCAATATAGTGTTTTGAACCTAATAAACCCGCTTCTTCTCCACTAAACATCATAAAAGCAACAGAATATTTTATTGGATTTTTCTTATAATATTTTGCCAAATTAAGTAACACACTCACACCGCTGGCATTATCATTAGCGCCAGGGAAATAAGTCGTTGGTCCCATTGCGCCCAAATGGTCGTAATGAGCAGAAAAAACAATAAACGTATCAGGTTGTTGAGTCCCTTTAATGTAGCCGCAGATATTTTTACATTTGTAATTGGTTATAAATTTGTTTTCATAAAATATGTCAAGCGATTTTAAATCATTCGGAAAAGAATCTTTTAATAATTCCAAGATAGCTATATTTTCTGTGTCTGTAGCAACAGTATAGGTTAGTTTTTTTCGTAATTTAATTTTTAACGAAACTTCTTTAGTTGCACTAACAGCCTTGTATGAAACACTGTCTATTTGATGTAATTGGCAAGAGGCTTTGATTGTTTTAGATGATGGGGTAATTAAAAAATGTTTTCCTGACACTAATTTTTTTTGATCAATGCTAACTGAAATTTTATTAGGGAATGTATTGACATTGAACCGATACGTCTGAAAATAATTCTCCCCAAAGGCTAGTAATCCAATTGCTTTAAATTCTTTAGCTAAAAAATTCGCCGATTTGTTAACTCCATCATTCACATAACCCCTCCCTAAAAATTCTTTAGAAGAAAGTTTTGAAATAATCGATCTCGCATAAACAGTGTCCTGCGATTTAAAATAAAAAGAAGACGTAAAAAATAAAAAAAATAAGAAAATTTTATTCATCAAATAATTATAAAAACCTTTTTTCAATCAGAGCTTGTAAGGTTTTAAGCAATTCATTTTCTTCTTTCCAAAAATAAATATTTTTCAAACCATTGATATAAATTTTTGCGTCTTGCAAATTATTCGTTGCATTTAATTGTTCAATGGCAATGTTATATTCGATGGCGTTTGACGAAAATAACTCATTGATAAATCTAAATTTATCATTGATGTTTATGTTTAATTTCGGATAATTATTTTGCGAGTCGTTAACTATTTTAGTCTCTTCAAAGAGTTTTTCAGTTGGTTGCTTTTCCTCTTCTTCGCTTATATCTAGTGGCGTTACTTCCATTAACTTCAAGTGTAAATCCAAATCAGTTGATATTTCATCTCTTTCCTTTAAAACCACATATGCAGAAATAAACTTGTGAGTTTGTAAAACCGATTGAAAAAGCTGCTCTGTATAATTAATACTGAGCGGCGAATGTTTTTCAAATTTTTCTATGGCAATTTTTAATTCTGTTAACGAAGAATTTAATTGCTTTAATAAAAAATCTGTATGCATATGTTTTTGAATATTTGGTATTATTTAAAAATACAACATTTTAAAATAAACAAGAGAATTTTTGTAGCATAATATTATGATTAGTAATTAACCATTTGTTAAAAACAAATTTCTTGTAAGTGGTTTTTAATTAATAATTTTAAAGTCATAAAATTAATAATGGCACACCTCATTGCACCATCAATATTATCAGCCGATTTTGGAAATTTACAGAGAGACATTGAATTGATAAATAACTCTCAGGCTGACTGGTTTCATGTTGATATCATGGATGGCGTTTTTGTTCCAAATATTTCATTTGGATTTCCAGTCTTAAAAACCATTCAAAAATTTGCTAAAAAACCCATCGATGTTCATTTAATGATTGTGGATCCTGATAGATATACTGAGGCTTTTAAAGATGCGGGAGCAAATATTTTGACTCTCCACCTAGAAGCTAGTACCCACTTACACCGTTCCATTCAAAATATTAAAAAAGCTGGTATGAAGGCTGGCGTTGCGCTCAATCCACATTCCCCAGTTCACTTGTTAGAAGATATTATTGCAGATATCGATTTAATTTGTTTAATGGGTGTTAACCCTGGATTTGGAGGGCAAAAATTTATTGAAAACACTTACGCTAAAGTGTCTACACTTAAAAAATTAATTATTGAAAAAAAATCTAAAGCGCTTATAGAAATCGATGGAGGTGTTGATTTTGAAAACTATAAAAAATTAGTATCTTGCGGTGCAAATATTTTGGTGGCGGGGAATACTGTTTTTGGAAATGCTAACCCAACTGAAGCAATCGACCAACTTAAAAAAATAATTTAATAAACAATTAACTAAACCTTATAACATTATGGCATTTGAATTACCAAAATTAGGATACGCATATAGCGCGCTTGAACCGCATATTGATGCTAAAACGATGGAAATCCATTATAGCAAACATCATCAAGCATATGTTACGAATTTGAATAACGCAATTGCAGGAACCGATGCTGAAAAATTAAGCATTGAAGAGATTATAAAACATATTTCTAAATATCCGATAGCTGTTAGAAACAATGGTGGTGGGCATTATAACCACTCTTTGTTTTGGACAATCTTAGCGCCTAATGCTGGAGGCTTGCCAAATGGTAAATTGCTTAAAGCCATTGAAAGTGAATTAGGAGGCTTCGAAAAATTTAAAACCGATTTTATACAAGCTGGAGCAACACGTTTTGGCTCTGGGTGGGCATGGTTATCCGTTAATTCAGATCATAAATTATTCATTAGTTCAACGCCTAATCAAGATAATCCATTAATGGATGTTGTGGACTCCAAAGGCACGCCAGTTTTAGGATTGGATGTTTGGGAACATGCTTATTATTTACACTATCAAAATCGCCGCCCAGATTATTTAACTGCCTTTTTTAATTTAATTAATTGGAGTAAAGTTTCTGAACTGTATGAAGCTGCGCTAAAATAATTCTTCTTTATAAATTTTGTAAAATCAGCATTAGATTTACTTTTTGTCTTAAATGGAAGTTAGCATTTTAACGTCAGTAAATGTTACGGTTTTACTGTTTTTGAATATTTATCCCATTAATATTTTAAGTCATTTTTATACTAATCGTGTAATGTCAAAAATTACGCTTGAATATTACATTGCTTATCGGCATAATATTTATAAATTTACATCTTCTTACAAAATTTCAATTTTTATTAAAAACAAAATATGGCGATTGTAGATTTAAAAGTACCTAGCCCAGGAGAATCCATAACAGAAGTTGTAATTGCTCGTTGGGTAAAAAATACAGGTGATGTCGTTGAAAAAGATGATGTTTTAGCTGAAATTGACTCGGATAAAGCGACGCTAACACTTAATGCTGAAGAAAGCGGTAAAATCGAGGTACTTGCAGCAGAAGGAGATACAGTAAAAGTAGGCCAAGTTGTTGTAAAAATTGATACGTCGTTTAAGCCTTCCCCAAAAACAGAAGCAAAAATTGAAACTAAAAAGGAAGTGGTTAAAATAGCTGAACCTGTTGTTTCTACTAGCAATGCTGTTAACTACGCTACTGGAACTCCAAGTGTTTCAGCAGCGAAAATACTTGCTGAAAATAACCTTAAGCCAAATCAACTAAATGGTACTGGTAAAAATGGAAGAATTACCAAACAAGACGTTTTAGCAGCTTTATCCAATGGAATACCAGCGGCGGTTGATGTTATATCAAATTCATGGAAAGGCGGAAGAGAAAAAAATCGCACTAAAATGACTTCTCTCCGCAAAACTGTGGCCAAACGATTGGTAGCGGTTAAAAATGAAACTGCAATGTTAACGACATTTAACGAAGTTGATATGTCTGCTATTTACGCCATCAGAGCAAAATACAAAGATAAATTTAAAGAAGTTTACGGCAGCAATGTTGGTTTTATGAGTTTCTTTACAAAAGCAGTTACCGAAGCTTTGTTTCATTATCCAGCTGTAAATGCAATGATTGATGGCGAAGAATTGGTATACAATAATTATTGCGATATTGGAATAGCCGTTAGTGCTCCAAAAGGATTGATGGTGCCTATACTGCGAAATGCAGAATTGATGAGTATTGCGGATATTGAAAAAGGGATTAAAGATTTAGCCATAAAAGCACGTGACGGCAAGCTAACCATTGAAGATATGACTGGTGGAACTTTTACAATTACCAATGGCGGTGTGTTTGGGTCAATGATGAGCACACCAATAATAAATCCTCCTCAAAGTGCAATTTTAGGAATGCACAACGTTGTTGATAGACCAGTAGCTTTAAACGGCCAAGTGGTTATTCGTCCCATGATGTATGTGGCATTAAGCTACGATCACCGTATTATTGATGGAAGAGAAAGTGTTGGTTTTTTAGTGAAAGTAAAAGAAATGTTAGAAAATCCTAGCCGCATTTTATTTGGCGGAAAAATTCCAGAAGAAGTATTGTTGGGTTTGTAATTTGATGATATCCTTAAAGATATTTAAGGTGGGTTCTAAAAATTCATTTTTAGAGATTTGAATAAAAATCGCAGAACCCATTAAACGATTTTTTGTAATCTGTATTTCAAAAATACGCTATTTTTTTCTTAATTCAACATGATTTTTCTATCTATCTATCTATCTATCTA
>JBKDJY010000205.1:0-4007 GCA_046345275.1 Bacteroidota bacterium | reverse complement strand
TATTCTTGCTTAATTTCAATACTGCATAGTATTTCAAAGTTGCTAATAATAAAATAATCCATTAACTCTGATGGAAACAGTTCCTTTAATAATTGAATGCTTAGTGTTTCGATAATTTTTTAAGCTAAATATATCTTTTTCTGGTTTAATCCCCAACTTTTTGACGTGATCCCCTATTATCAATTAATCTAATTGCTGTTTAATTTAGAACTTAACCAAAAAAACTAACACCATTTTGTTTATTTCTATTTTGTGCCTTTTATTGTTATAGTTTAAAAATAGGATAGCTTTATAAAAAATAATCATTCATATTTTTATGGCAAAAAAAACTCCAACTGCTACGCCGCTTGAACGTAAAATATTTGTTTTAGACACTTCAGTTATCATTTATGATCACACCGCTATAAAGCATTTCAAAGAACATAATGTTGTCATTCCAATTACCGTTTTAGAAGAATTAGATAATTTTAAAAAAGGAAATGATACCAAAAACTTTTCTGCAAGAGAATTTACGAGGTTTGTTGATTTAATGTCTGGTCAAAACTCTTTGCAAGAGTGGACGCCAATTAATGGGAAAACTCATGGTTATTTTAAAATCGAGATGCATAATTCATCAACCTTAGATGCAGAAAAGATATTTCAAGAAAGAAAAGGAGATCATCGTATTTTAAATGCCGCTTTATACACTGCAGAAACAAACCCTGGTAATAAAGTGATACTCGTAACCAAAGACATTAATTTAAGAATAAAAGCAAAATCATTAAACTTACATGCTGAAGATTATTCAACAGGAAAAATATTAGCTGTTGACGAGCTATACACAGGAAATACCACCATTGATAAAGTTGATTCGGGTGTGATAAATCAGATTTATGAAAAAGGGACATGCAATGCCAGTACTATATTTAAAAAAGAAGAACCTTCTGCAAATCATTGCTACATCATAAAAAATGGCACTGCGTCAGTTTTAGCTAGGTATGATAAGCTTTCAAAAACTCTGAAACGCATTACCAAAACATCTTCATACGGTATTATTCCTAAAAACGCAGAACAATCCTTTGCATTAGATGCCATATTGAATCCAAATATTCATTTAGTAACCATACAAGGTGTAGCAGGTACAGGAAAAACCTTGTTATCATTGGCTGGAGCTTTGGAACAAAGAAGAAATTATCACCAAATTTATCTTGCTCGACCAATTGTTCCTTTAAGTAACAAAGATATTGGCTATTTACCTGGAGATATTACCTCGAAATTAAATCCATATATGGAACCATTATGGGATAATTTAAAATATATCAAAAGCCAGTTTACTGAAAAAGACAGAGAACTCAAACAAATCAATGAAATGATTGAAAACGAAAAAATCGTGATTTGTCCTTTGGCATTTATCAGAGGGCGAAGTTTGAGTAATATGTTTTTCATTGTTGATGAAGCTCAAAATTTAACGCCACATGAAGTAAAAACAATCATTACCAGAGCTGGAGAAAATACAAAAATTGTTTTTACTGGCGATATTCACCAAATCGACACACCGTATCTTGATTCGCAGAGTAATGGATTAAGCTATTTGATAGATCGTTTAAAGGGGCAAAATTTATATTCTCACATTACTTTGCAAAAAGGAGAGCGAAGTGAATTAGCTAATATTGCCAATGATTTATTGTAATTTTTAGCATCTTTTTTTTAATCTTAAAAATGTCAGTTTGTAAGTTCAAACTGACATTTTTTGTTTTTATTTCATTTAAAGCTGTAATATTGTCGTTTCAATTGTAAAAATATCGCATTGGCATATTTTTAGATAGTAAGATATCACAAAAAAATAATTAACCTAAATCAAATAAATTATGGCAAAATCAGGCACAAATGTAAAACCTTTATCTGACAGAGTTTTGGTAGAACCAGCTCCAGCAGAAACAAAAACAGCAGGTGGATTAATAATTCCAGATACTGCAAAAGAAAAACCAATGAAAGGTAAAATTCTTGCAATTGGAAATGGTAAACCCGATGAGCCTTTGACGGTTAAAGTAGGTGACACTGTATTGTACGGAAAATATGCAGGTACTGAAATTCAGGTTGAAGGAAAAGACTTATTGATTATGCGTGAGAGTGATATTTACGCAATCATCTAAGTCAGAAAAAAGAAATCAAACAACAAATCTTTAAATTAATTCATTAAAAATTAAACAACATGGCAAAAGACATATCATTTAATATTGAAGCTCGTGACGCACTAAAACGTGGCGTTGACGCATTAGCAAATGCAGTAAAAGTAACTTTGGGTCCAAAAGGACGAAACGTTATTATTGACAAAAAATTTGGCTCACCTCAAATCACCAAAGATGGTGTTACCGTTGCAAAAGAAATCGAGTTGTCCAACCCAATTGAAAATATGGGCGCACAATTATTAAAAGAAGTTGCATCTAAAACAGCTGATGCTGCTGGTGATGGAACAACTACTGCTACTGTGTTAGCACAAGCTATTGTAACAGGTGGTTTAAAAAATGTCGCTGCAGGTGCAAATCCAATGGATTTAAAACGTGGCATTGATAAAGCTGTTGAAGCAGTTGTTGGAAATTTGAAAAAACAATCTCAAGTTGTTGGCAACGATAACAAGAAAATTGAACAAGTTGCTACCATCTCTGCAAATAACGATAGCACGATTGGTAAATTAATTGCAGAAGCGATGGCTAAAGTAAAAAAAGAAGGTGTTATTACGGTTGAAGAAGCGAAAGGAACTGACACGACTGTTGAAGTGGTTGAAGGTATGGAATTTGACAGAGGGTATATCTCTCCATATTTTATTACTGACGTAGATAAGATGGAAGCGGTTTTAGATAGCCCATTAATCTTAATTTACGAAAAGAAAATTTCTTCAATGAAAGAATTATTACCTGTATTAGAAAAAGCAGTACAAACAGGTAAACCAATTTTAATTATTGCCGAAGACATCGACGGAGAAGCTTTACAAACATTAGTTGTAAACCGTTTGCGTTCTAACTTAAAAATCTGCGCAGTGAAAGCTCCTGGATTTGGTGATAGAAGAAAAGCGATGTTAGAAGATTTAGCAATTTTAACTGGTGGTATTTTTATTGCTGAAGACAGAGGATTCTTATTAGAAAACGCTGACTTAACGTTCTTAGGAAAAGCAGAAAAAGTAACCGTTGATAAAGACAATACAACCATCGTTGGTGGTGCAGGTAAAAAAGCAGACATCACAGCTCGTGTGAATCAAATAAAAGCTCAAATTGAAGCTACGACATCTGATTATGATAAAGAAAAATTGCAAGAGCGTTTAGCTAAATTAGCTGGTGGTGTTGCAGTTCTTTATGTTGGTGCAGCTACTGAAGTAGAAATGAAAGAGAAGAAAGACCGTGTTGATGATGCATTAGCAGCTACACGTGCTGCCGTTGAAGAAGGTATTGTCCCAGGTGGTGGCGTGGCTTACATTCGCGCTATTTCTTCTTTAGAAAAATTAAAAGGTGTGAACGAAGATGAGAACACTGGTATTCAAATTGTACGTCGTGCCATTGAAGAACCTTTGCGTCAAATTTGTGCTAACAGCGGAATTGAAGGTTCTATTGTTGTGCAAAAAGTAAAAGAAGGGAAAGATGATTATGGATTTAACGCTCGCACAGAAGTATTTGAAAATTTATTGAAAGCTGGTGTTATTGACCCAACTAAAGTAAGCCGTATTGCTTTAGAAAATGCAGCATCGGTAGCAGCTATGTTGTTGACTACTGACTGCGTGTTGGCAGAGAAAAAAGAAGAAAGTGCATCGGCATCGCCAATGGGAAATCCAGGCATGGGTGGAATGGGCGGAATGATGTAATCGTTCGCGCACAATAAATTTATAAAAACGCTCCGAAGTAATTTGGGGCGTTTTTGTTTTTGTCAGTTCGAGCGAAGTCGAGAACTATTAAATTAATTATTGATTTTTTTTAACATTATATTTGATTTTTGATTCAGACAACATGAAAGAATTAAAGTAAAATAAAGCTAAGTTT
>JBKDJY010000204.1:0-15755 GCA_046345275.1 Bacteroidota bacterium | reverse complement strand
TTAACTTCATTCGTAAAATGGCACTTAATATTATTCGACAAAAAAATGACAAAAAAAGCTTAAGAAGACGAAGAAAAGAAGCGGCAAGGTCAACGAATTACTTGGCCGATTTATTAACTTTCTGATGCGGTTGCCCTGGGCTATTTTGTTTATACAAATAATATTATTCTACTTCTTCTGAATTTTCTTCACCAATTACCTGAGGCTTATAGGTTGGTTTTTCAGATTTTGGGGCATTTGGATCCTGATAATCCCAATTCAATATTCTAAATACCGTACGGCGATTTTTTTGATGTAATGCTTCTTTTTCTTCTTTTGTTTTGGCAGCATTAATTACATCATCTTTAATTAATAATTTCTTTTCACCCCAACCTTTTGACATTAACCTAGCTACTGGAATTTTCTTTTCATTTACTAAATAATCAACACAAGATTTTGCACGAGCTTCTGATAAAAGTTGATTTTTAGTATCAGAACCGCGGCTGTCTGTATGAGCTTGAAGTTCTATAACAATGCCAGGATTATTAATTAATGTTTGATACAAGAAATTTAATGAATCCTTCGACTCTGGTTTTAAATCAGCTTTACCTAATTCATATAATACGGCAGGGAATCGAATTTCTTGCTTAACTGGCGTCAATGCAAAATCTTTAATAAAATCTTTTGATTCATTTTCTGCAACAGTCGTCAATTTACCTAGATCTTGAGTTGCCAAAAATCCCGCTTTAAAACTCTGAGAAATAGTATTTTTATCAGTAGCGACAGTTACTTCATAAGATGTGTTTTCTTTTAATTTAAAAGTGTATTTACCATCTAAACCTGTTTTTAATTCAAATAAATCGCCATTTGATCCTTTCAAATGAATTAGGGCATTTTGGACAGGCTCATTATTTTCTTCGCTCACTACAGTTCCTGTTAAGTTGAAAACAAGCGGCGGTAGTACAAAAGAATATATATCATCATTTCCTTTACCGCCATCACGGTTTGACGAAAAATAACCTCTAACTTTTTTTCCTTCAAAAATTATTCCAAAATCATCACCCGCAGAGTTCATTGGTGATTTCAGATTTTCTGGAGGATTAGTGAATTTTCCGCTTGCATCTTTTTCTACTTTAAAGATGTCTAATCCACCCATTCCTATATGGTAATTCGAAGAAAAATATAAGGTTTTATCATCGTCAGCAATATATGGGAACACTTCGTCTCCAACCGTATTTACGCTAGCACCTAAGTTTTCAGGAGTTCCCCATGTTTTGGCTTTATCGTCATAAGAACATTTCCAAATATCTTTGCCGCCATAACCACCTGCAATTTTTGACGTGAAATATAATATTTTACCATTCGGACTAATGGTTGGGTGACCAAATGATATTGAATCAATATTAAAAGGCAATTCTTCAGGTTCTCCCCAAGTCGGTCCTTGTTTCTTAGAAACAAATAATTGGCATTTAAATTGCTTATTTTTTCCTTCAGGGCAGCGCGTCAGAAACATTAAATCTCCTTTTTTTGAGATAGATACTGAGGCATCATTAAATTTAGAAGTAATGGGTTCCCCCAATAAAGCCGGCGTACTCCATTTCCCATTTTTATCAATTTTTGTTTCATATAAATCGGAGTGATTTTGACCATTTGTATTATCGATTTGCCCTGGCCCACCAGCTCTTGTAGAAGTAAAAATTAATGAGTTAAACTTTTTATCTGTATACGCAGGACTAAAATCAGATTCCTTTGAATTAATTAAGGCCATGTTCTCAACTTTAATTCTTGTTTCAGGAGTGTTTTTAGCGTCTTTCCATTCTTGAGCTAATTCGCATGATTTTACACCATTATCAGCTAGAACATCAGAAGGAACTTCTTTTTTATAATTATTATATTCAATTATCGCTTCAGGATATTTCATTTGTGCTTTTAAACAATCAGCCAATTTCAAATAAACAATTGGATCAGCATATTTTGCTTTAATAGCCTTGTTATAATAAGTTTCAGCGTTGCTAAGTTCATTTATTTGATGATAAGAATCCCCTGTTCTAAACAAAATTTTCGCTTTTAAATCGGCTTTCTTAGTTTTAGAATAGGCTTGTTTATATAATTCAATTGCGTTAAAATACTGGCGATTTGCGTAAGCAGCATCAGCACTTTTTGCATAATTTTTTTGTGCTTTAATTGAAATGATGCAAAAGAAAATTACAATAAATACAATAATTAGTTTTTTCATAAATTTTTATATAAACTTTAGTAGAACGCTAAGATATATAATTTTTTATATTGAAGAAAACTATTAACAAAAAGTCAACTTAAATTATAGTAGTATTAGTTAATTTAATGAGTATTTATAAAAAACTACAAAAACTTTCCTAATTCTAAGGATTCATCTTCTTTCTTTCTCATCAGTTGTTTATTTTTATATCCTTTATCTTTATAGCCACAGAGGTGCAAAATCCCGTGAATCATGACTCGATGTAATTCCTCTTCAAAACTTTTGCTATATATTACGGCATTTTCAGTTACTCTCTCGATACTAATAAAAATGTCAGAATTTATTTTTGTTTTTTCGGAATAATCGAAGGTGATAATGTCAGTAAAGGTATGGTGATTTAGATGTTTAATGTTGATTTCTAGTAACTCTGCGTCATTACAGAAAATGTAATTTATTTTTCCTATTTGGTATTTTTCTTTTTCTATGACTGTTTTAATCCATTGCTTAATTTTATTTACCTTTTTAATCTTGAAGTTAGTGTCGTTGAAATAAAATAAAATCGGCATCTGGTGTTATTGCTTAATTAAAGCTCATTTATACAGAGCAAATAGGATTTTACTTGGATTAATTCAAATTAAAAGTCAATAGCACTTCTTGACCATTTTTATTAAACTCAACTTTATCAGCTAGATGCTTCATTAAAAAAATGCCACGACCCATTGGCTTATCAATATTAAGAAGTTCTGTAGGATCTGGAAGGCTATTATAGTCAAATCCATTTCCTTCATCTTTTACTGAAAATTGTATGTTATTTTCTGCCGATTCAAACCTTATTTCAACACGTTTGCTTGGATTCCCTCCATTGCCATGATAGATGGCATTATTTACGGCTTCAGTAACTGCTATTAAGATGTTTCCGTAAAAATCTTCATTCACGCTAAATACATCACATACATCGTCTACTAATCTCTCAACAAGCCTCATGCTTTCTGAGGAAGATCCTATTTCTAATTTTTCTCCTTTTGCTGGTATCATTTGTTTACTGAGTCAAAATAATTAGTTACCTTATTTTTATAAAATGGTGTTAAACTTGGTGAAACTGTATTTAATAAATCAAATTCTTTTTGTTTCAGTTTCTTATACTCTAAAAATTGTGTAGGGTTACTTAAATTTTGATTTTTTGCTTCTTTGCTCTTACGTTGCTCATCTTGTTCTCTTTCTCTCTCAGCTTTTTCACTTTCCAAAAGCTTGGTAATAATGTCTTGTTGTCTCTTAATTGTTTCTTGGGTAATTTTCTGATTTACAATATCTTTTTCGGTTTGTTCCATCAAATCAGCTATGTTTTCACCAGGATTATTTCCTCCATCTTTTTTAATTTTTTCGAGCATTTGTTGCATTTGCCTACGAAGGGCTTCTTGCTGCGCAGCTGTTTTAGCTAATTGCTCGCTTAAGCCTGGTAAATCTTGCGTTCCTTCTTTCACACCATTTCCCATTCCGCCTTGTTTTCCAGGTTTTTTTTCAGGTTTGTTCCCTGATTTTTCACCACCTTGTTTTTGCCCTTTTTCTAAGGCTTTTTTTAGTTCTTCTATTTGTTTATTAAGTTGCTCTTGCATTTGTTTCATGTTTTGCATACTAGGTTTATTTCCTGCTTTGTTTGAAGGTTTTGAATTTTTGCCTGGTTTTTTACATGCGCCACCTTTACCATCTTTTTTGTTTTCTTTTGCATTTTGCTGCATTTGTTCAAGTGATTCATTTAACAATAATGCCAAATTATTTATAGAAGTCATGGAATATTGCATTCTCATCTGAGCATCCGCTTTCTGTCTTTCTTCTAAAGAACTTATGGTTTTATTCATATTCATCATGATTGATGAAATTTCTCGATTTACTGTTGCTGAAATTGCTGGATTTCTTTTGCTTAAAGCAAATAAACTATCTTCCACTATTTTTGAATCGTCTTGAAGCTTTCGCTGTTTTTTTGGAATTTTTAAATATTGAGGATCTTCAGACTTTGTTTTGGAAAGATAAGTCATGAGATCTTCTTGACTAAATGATAAATTTAAAAGGTTTTCTAAAATTTGTCTTATCGCATGCATATCTTCTTCCTTGCTTTCCTGTTGCATTTTATCCATTGCCTTTTGCATTTTATCCTGCATTTCATTCATTTCATTGCTAGCCTCTTTTTGTGATTTAATGGCTTCTTTTTTATTCTTTTTATTTAATTCATCAGAGCTCTCTTTTAAGTCTTTTGAAATTTTATTTTGTTCTTCTTCTGTTTTTGGAATTTCATTTTTTTGTTCAAGTGATTCATTTTTTTGTTCTAACGATTTAATATCTTTTTTTAGTTCTTCAAATTCTTTACTCAGTTCATTTTGCTTTTGTTCGAGGTTTTCATCGTTAGTTTTAGTTTTTTTATTTTCAGTTTCATTTTTCAGTTCATCTTGTTTGGTTTTTATTTTTTCTAGTTTATCAATTGCTAGTTGGAATTTTTGCTCAACTTCCATTTGTTTAAATGCTTCTAGGGTTCTATCTAATTCTTTTTCTATGTCTTTATTTGACAATTTTAATTCATCTAATTTTTCTTGAACTTTATTTTTATCTAATTTTTCTAATAATTTATTTAACTCGTCGAATAATTTTTTCATTTCTGGAGTCATGATATTTTCGAATAGTTGCTCTAATTGTTTTTGTTTTTCAAATAAATTTTCATCATTTTTAATAAGTTCTTCTTGCTGTTTATTATTTATTTTATTTTCTTGTTTCGTTTCTTCGATTTTATTTTTCAGTTCGTTTTGTTTTTTTAGGATGTCTTCCAGTTTCTTTTTTTCTTCATAACCAATTTCTTTTTTTTGCATCAATTTTTTGCTTAGGTCATTGATGTCTTTTTGTAAATCTTTTATTTTTTTTAATTCATCGCCTATTTCTTTCTTTATTTCGGAATTGTTTTTATCGGCTGCTTCATTGATTTCTTCCAGACTAGGTGTTTTATAAATCATGGTTTGTGTTCTAGCAGATTTAAACCCATTAACACCGTCGTTGTCCCAAACTTCAAAATAATACTCAATTTTTTCACCAGGTTTTAAGGAGATTATTGAAGCATCAAAAAAATGAAAAAATGACTGTGAACTGTTTTTTTTATCAATTGCAATTGGATATTCAGTTTGTTTTGAAAAATCTTGCCCTGAACTATCTTTACCAAAACGAGTACATCTAAAGGTTAATTTTGAAAATCCATAATCATCTTTTATTGTACCTGAAAAAAAGATATTTTCATTACTCAAAGAATCCTTTTTTTCGCTCACATTAATCATTGGCAACTGGTCAGAAATAACGGTGATGGAATAATTAATAGAGTCAGGATTTTGTTTTAAAAATGCATTTTTAGTTTTTATGCTATAACTTGTGTTTTGTAAAAAGTATTTTGAAAAGGTAAACTCATTGTCGTTAGTTTTTTGAACATTGATTTGACTTTCTTGAAAATCTACACTAACAGTTTCAGTGTTTTTAGTAAAGAAAACCCAATTTACTTTAGTGCCTTGAGGAATCTCTAAATCACCAACATTAGATACAACTTCGTTTTTTTTGTTTAAATATGAAGGAAAATTTAATTCTGCTTTAAAATTAATAAGGACAGGCTTTGGCAATACTTTTAATTCATAGGGTTTAGAATTAAAACCAGCCGCGCTAAAGTTAAATTCTGTATTTTTTTGAATGTTATTAAATGTATAAGTATAATTTAATTTATCGCTTTTACTCATCTTATGCTCTATGCCCTCAATGATAATAAATACTTCATGAGGCACCTCATTTCCAAAAATGCTTAATTGTAAAACATAATCTTGTTGTTGAATGGCAATTAAATTCTTATTATTAATTGAAAATTGAAAAGGTGCTAGTTTTTCAAAATGGATGTCGTGGTAAAATAATCTTTGAGTTCCTTCTTTAAGAATGATGGGCTTTATCGCAACAATAAGTGCAAGTATAAAAATGGAAGGCCATACAAATTTAAAATATTTAGTATTTTGTTTATAGTTAATGGCATCTGGAAAAGGAATTGGATCAAACTCTTCTAATTTCTGGTCAATGCTAGCTTTTAATAAATCTAGGGATAAAATCGATCCTGAATGTTTCTGCAGTTGGAGTGTATTAATTAGCTTATCATTGACATTTAAAAAATACTTACCAAGTTTTACCGCAGCATCATCATAAGAAATTATTTTTCCAATTTTGTTTATTTTTAAGATAGGAATTATTATATATTTCGAAATAACAATGAATGACGCTGCTAAAAAAAAATAAAATAAAATGGTGCGAATTGTCGTTTCAAAGTGCCAAAAATATTCGGATACAACTAAAAATAAATATGAGCCTAAAATAAATCCAGCCGAAATTATTAGCCCTTTAAACAATTGATTTCTATAATACTTTCGTATAAATTCATCTAGTTTTAAAAAAAGTATGTTTTTGTTTTCTGCCAATTTCAAGTTTAAAAATATACTAGCAAATCTACAAAATAGGGGATGGTTTAATAGTATAAATTGTGTTAATTTTTAAAAAGCATCTTTTGGATTATAGAATGTTTTTTTTATACTTGTCCAATGAAATTTGCATTTAGTCGATTTATTTTTACTTTTGTTTAAATTTTGATTCTATGTTAATTAAAGAAAATCAACCTATTTTAATTTCTGTCGATTTTTCGGAATTATCTATTGCGGCTATCAAACAAGGCTATGGATTATATAGACATCTGAAATCAAAATTAATTTTAGCTTATATCCATTCCGAAAAGGAAGTAAGTCGGAAGGCAGAATTGGATTCGTTGGTAGAAAAAGTAAAAAAAGAATCACTTCTTGAAGTAGAAGGGCTAGAAATTATTGGAAATGTTTTTGAACAGTTAAGTTTAAGAGCTAAGGAATTGAGCAGTTCCCTAATTGTACTGGGCTTAAATCCTAATGTTCGACACAAATCTTTGTTTGGAGCTTCAGATTTAAGTAAATTTATAAAACATTTGCCTTGCCCAATCATTACCGTGCGCTCTCCGAAAGCAGAAAATGTTATTAAAAACATCATACTTCCAGTTGATTTAACTGCTGAAACGAGAGAAAAAGTTCCCATTGCTGTTCAAATTGCTAAGTTTTATGGGGCAGAAATTAGAATTGTTTCTGTTTTTAGTCCCAATAATGAAAAAGAAGAAAATGAATTGTTGCCTTACTTAAATCAAATTAAAAAGTTTGTTAAAGAAAAGGGTGTAAACTGCACGAATAAATCAATTCCTACAAATAACCCAGCAGAAGCAATATTAGATTATGCTGAAAAAAACAACGGTGATTTGATTATTCAAATGAATAAGAAAGACTTAAGCATCAGCGAGATGTTAGGTGGCGGTGGAACAATTTCAATTAAAATTATTGAATTAAGTAAAATTCCAGTTTTATCAATTAACCCAATGGAGAGATTGAGTATTGCTAGCTCAATACATTAATTTAATCATTTTTTTAAATTTTTCTATTTGGATTATCGTTCAAAAAAGAACTCCATCCTTTATAATTTTTCTTTTCAATTCCTTTCGTGTTTTTATTTTGGAAATAATGACAAACAGCCGCTCCCAATGCATCTGTTGCATCGAGATAACCTTCTGAATTATCAAATTTAAGAAGATTGTGTAACATGGCCGACACTTGTTCTTTGCTTGCGCTGCCATTGCCAGTAATGCTCATTTTAATTTTTTTTGGCGAGTATTCTGTCATCGGAATGCTTTTTGAAAGTGCTGCCGCAATAGCAACACCTTGAGCCCTGCCAAGTTTCAACATCGACTGAATGTTTTTTCCAAAAAAAGGAGCTTCTATGGCTAATTCATCAGGGTGATATTCTTCTATTAAACCAATTACCCTTTCAAAAATTTTTTTCAGTCGATTGGCATGTTCCTCGTATTTATCTAATTTAATAACTCCCATTGAAATTAGAGTGATCTGATTGCCTTGAACATGAATAATGCCATAACCCATCACAATAGTGCCAGGGTCGATGCCGAGTATAATTAAATCTTTATTGGCCATTATTTTTGTAAATTTAATTTTTTATTTAGCACCAAACTATCAAAGTAAAAAACATATTAATCTTTATCATTAAATTGCTCATTGGGTTAATTAGTTTTTTAATTATATACAACCGATTAGCAGGAATTCCTCATTTAAAAGCTCAAGTGATTTTTTGGTTAAGTAATCCAAAAATTATAGGTGCAATGATTTTGGCTTTGTTTTTTATGCCTTTAAATTGGGGGATAGAATGTTATAAATGGAAGTTAATAACTCATCAGATAGAACCAATATCTTATAAAACATCGATTAAATCTGTGCTTACAGGAATTTGTTTGGGAAATATTGCCCCTGGCAGATCAATGGAATTTATTGCGAAAATCTTTTTTTTTAAATCCGAAAATAGACCTAGCATCACCATTTTGCATTTTATTAATGGGATGTTTCAAATGTTGATTACCATCTCCATAGGAACTTGTGCAATAATCTATAAATTCAATCATCAAATTCAATCATCACTTATTTTTTATGTTATCATACTTGGGGGCGTTATCTTAGCATTTATATTTTGTTTTGCAATTTTTAATATTTCATACATTCAACGTCGACTAAAATTTATAAAATGGTTTAAATGGAATGAATCAACTAAAGCATTATTTTTTTCTAAAAAATTAATTTTACAATTATTTTCTTTGTCGATTTGTAGAAACGTGGTATTTACATTTCAATTTTATTTAATCTACACTTTACTTTCGGGGTCTTCTTTCATTTTACAAACCATTACTAGCATTGCTGGATATTTTATGCTCACAAGCATTATCCCCATGATTAGTGTTATTGAGCCAGCAATAAGAGCTGCAATAGCTTTATTTGTTTTTGATAATTATCATGATGGTTCTTTATCCATTGTTTTATCGTCCACTTTTTTATGGCTCATTAATGTTATCTTACCAAGCCTCATGGGATACATCATCATTTTAAAAGAAAAAATAGATTTTAAATCTAAACATGTTATTTGAGTTGAGCATACTTTTAGCATTGATGTTTACTTATTGTACATTTATACTAATGGCTGTTTTTGGTATTTATAAATTAAATAAAACCAAACTAAAAGTCAGTCATTCACATTACAATTATTCATTCGTGTCAATTATTGTTTCTATTAAAAATGAGTCAGTAAATGCAAAAGCTTTTATCCATGAAATTGAGAAACAAACATACTCTAAAGAACATTTTGAATTAATTATCATTGACGATTTTTCGAATGATAATTCTTTCGAAATTTTTAAAGAAATATTAGAAAAATCAGACATAAATTATAAAATATTTAAAAAAACTTCTCATTTTGGAAAAAAAAGAAATGTATCAGAAGCGATTAACAAAGCAATTGGCAAAATCATCATCACCACTGATGCTGATGTGGTTTATAGAGATGCTAATTGGCTCACTACAATTGTAAATTATTTTCAGAAGAATAACCCAAGTTTATTAATTATGCCAATTGATTATATTTTGGATTCTGGCATTTTATCAAATTTTCAAATGACAGAAAACCTTGCTTTAACCGGAATCACTGCTGGATTTTGCGGTATTCATAAACCGTTTTTATGCAATGGTTCAAATTTAGCTTTTACTAAAAGTGCATTTAATAGTGTAGGTGGTTATAGCAATCACATAGATGTTTCATCTGGTGAAGATGTTTTTTTATTAGAAGATTTAAAAAGAATTGATGTAAAAGCTATCCATTATTCGTGGCAACAAGAACTCATTGTGAAAACAAAAACAGTGAATTTTATTTTTGATTTATTAAATCAACGCATCCGCTGGGCTAAGAAGTTTAAACAAAATCCAAATGTATTGAATTTTGTTTTTGGTTTTATCTTGATTTGCGCTAGTTTAATTTATGTGTTTTTACCCATCGCTATTTTCAAGCAAAGTCTCATTACCCCTTATTTATTGATTTTTTGTTGCTCAAAGCTAATTTTAGATTTTTTGTTGTTATTTTTAACTTCTAAATTTTTTGGGAAAACAAAACACCTGTTGTATTTGTTTCCCTTTGAATTTCTTTATTGGTTATACGCCATATTGGTTGGGTTTGGCGCATTATTTATTAAACCAACTTGGAAAGGAGTTAAAATTAAGTAATTGGAAATTAAAAATACATACGTTGAAGTTCAGTCAGAGTCTTTAAGAAAAAAAACGTGGAAACGATTTAAGAAAAATAAGTTGGGAATGCTTGGCTTATTTTTAATTGTATTTGCTACACTTATTTCAATACTTGGTTATTTAATTACACCTGACCCTACACCTTACGCTAACGACCAAAAACCAGAACTTCACATAAAGAGTCCTGGATTTGAAGCACCTTTTTTGCTTGTAACAAAAAATGAAATATCAGCCCATATTCATTTCATCAAAAAAATGATATTTGGAAAAATTAGCCATTACTCTTCTTTTCCCTATTATTCTTATAGTTTTAAAGGTTTTGATATCATCATCGAAGAATATACGGGTAACACACCCAATAACGGATCAACAGTAACTTTCAATTTGGCTGATGTTGTATATGATATAAATAATAATTATCCAATTATCAATGATAGCCTTACAAACACAGTGGAATTTTATCAACTCAGCACAGGTGAAAAATTAAAATTATCAATAGCCGACCTTCAGCATTCTATTGTGAAAAAACATTTGATTAAAAAAAAGTTTTTACTAGGCACTGATTTAGCTGGTAGAGATTTGTTAAGCAGATTGATGATTGGCACTAGAATTTCTTTATCGGTTGGTTTTATTTCGGTAATTATTTCAATTATTATTGGTGTTTTTTTAGGTTCAATAGCTGGTTATTTCAGAGGCTGGCTAGATGATTTTATCATGTGGTTGGTTTCTGTTGTCTGGTCAATCCCAACTTTGTTATTAGTTATTGCTATTACTTTGGTTTTAGGTAAAGGAGTTGTGCAAGTATTTATTGCGGTTGGTTTAACGATGTGGGTTGAAGTAGCAAGATTAGTGAGAGGACAAATGTTAAGTATCAGAGAAAAGGAATTTGTAGAAGCAGGTAAAGCACTTGGCTTTAGAAATATGCGAATAATCATGAAGCACATTTTGCCAAATATGATTGGTCCGGTTATTGTAATAGCAGCATCTAATTTTGCCGCTGCTATTTTAACGGAAGCTGGATTAAGCTTTTTAGGAATTGGCGCACAGCCTCCAACACCTTCTTGGGGAGAAATGATTAACGCTCACAGGGGTTATATTTTAGTAGACGCTGCTTATTTGGCATTTGTGCCAGGCATTGCAATTATGATATTAGTTTTGGCTTTTATGTTAGTAGGAAATGGTTTGAGGGATGCACTAGACTCTAAGTCGCAGGATTCAAAGCCTTTGCTTGGAAATTGAAGTGATGAGCGCAATGAAGTAAACACTTCAAATTAAATCGCCAATTATTTTTTTTTGCAAATTTGTAGGGTATGATTAATTCCTATATGATCGATTTGTTCAATAATTTCAAACCCAGCATTATCAATTAATCTATTAAACACTGCGCTATCGTACATTTGACTATTTCCATTTGCAATGTTTGTAAAATACAAAGATGTCATTTGCAAACTAAAAGCTGCTGGTTCAAATTTTTGTCTATCCCAAAATGTTTCCAAAATGTAAACAAATCCGTTTTCGTCTAGTGCTTCGTGACAACGTTTTAAAATGCTAACAATTTGATCTTCGCTGAAACAATCCAAAAATTGGCTCATCCAAATAGAATCAGCCCCTTTTGGAAAACGATTGTTTTCATCTAATATATTAATTGGAAAATAATTGACTCTGTCATTAAAACTGGCTTTATCAATATTTTCTTTTGCCATGCTAAGTTGTTGAGGTAAATCCAACATCGTCAATTTAACATCTGGATCTAGCTTTAAACATTTCAAAGTAAATTTACCAGTGTTTCCACCTATATCAAAAATGTGTTTTGGTTTTCGTTTGAATAAATGATTTAAAGCCTCATCAAAAGAACCATCGGAATAAAAATGATCAAAGTCAAACCAACTATCTTGAATGGGTTTGGGCAAATGAGCCAACCCTTCATAAACAGTGGGCCAATCGCCTAAATATTTTAATCCTGTTGGCTTTCCTTGTTGAATGCTATCCTTTAACGTAAACATTCCTTCATAACACACGTCATTGATAAAATTCATATTAACACGCGTCATTCGATCATTTAAAATAAATAATCCAGTTTTAGTAATAGAATATTTTTCATCATTTTTGATTAATAAGCCTATTCCAAGTCCTGCTTCAAGCAAAACTCTTATGGCATATTCTGATAATTTTAGTTTTGCATTAATGTCTTGCAATGTAATACCAACTTCACCAGATGCTTCAATTAATTTTAAAATCTCTAAATCTCTTAATGCTTTTGTTGCCTGAAAAATAACGGGGGCAAATGCGATGTACTGAGCTTGAGTGATGGCTTCAAATGCCGTTTTAGCATCTTTACTAAAAAAGTTCATATAATTATTTGGCAATAAATGGAAGGCAAAAATACTTAAAAATTTACTGAATAGACCATTAAATATTAATTCGTAAAAAAATCAAAAACTTAGGTAAAGTTTTCAAAGGTCAGTATTTTGAAAATCTTAAAACGTAAATTAATTTATTAATCTGAAATGTTTTTGATTGGATTTATGAATTAAAAAGCTCTTCCAATTTAGCATAGCGATAATCAAAAATTTCCTTTAATTTTTTCTTTACAAATAAATGATTGATCAGCTTTCCAAAAACACCAAAAGGTAATTTATAATGAAGATCGTCTATCATTTCAATGCCACCAGACCCCTCTTTAAGGATATGTTTGTGATGCCAAAATGCGTAAGGCCCAAAACGCTGCTCATCCACAAAATACTCTTTATTGGCTACATGTGTAATTTCAGTAACCCAATGCAGTTTAATGCCCGCTAATGGCGTTACATAATATTCAATAATTTGGCCAGGATGCATCTTTGTATTTTCAATGGCACTTAAGATATGAAACCCCATGTAGGATGGGGTAATTTTACTGAGATTGGCAGGCGAACTCATGAAGTCCCACAAGGTCGTCATGTCGCTCTTAAATAATTGTTTTGTTTGTAGTCTGTGTAACATGTTTAGTAGAGTGTTTTAAATTTTAAACAAAATAAGCGTAGTTTTGTTTAAAATCAAGAGTTTCATTAAATTGCTTTATGATAAACCCCATTGATAAAGATAAAGTAGCAGAGAATCCTGGACTACTCGCATACCCTCATACCATTGGAAGTATTGTGGTAAGACCAGAAGATACTGGTAAATTGAAGTCTAGAGCTTTATCAGCGATGCATGAGCAAACGAATAAACAGTTGCAGCAAATACAAAAACAGGCTGAATTACTATCTCAGCAGGCCAATGAATTGCGTAGGCGAGTGGAGATGAGCGAAAAAATATACACAGCTGAACTTTCTTTTGAGCCCTTTATTGGGCATACCTATTATTTATATAAAAAAGATGAAAGACACCGTTTAATGATGATAGCTCCAAACGAATGGGGAAAACGGAAAAGAGAGGAACTTGAATTCATTAGTGCTGTGCGTTTATTAAGTGATCATACTTGGGAACTTGTAAATGTCGAAGAATAATTAATTTTTCAAGATTCATTTTTAAACAATTGTCATCAAGGCGTTAAGGTTCAAGCGTTCAATCTATGTTTGTCTATTTCATTGCGTTCAATCCAGTTTTTAATTCTAATGAACTTTGGGATAATGGACAATTACTCTTAGAGTTGCTTACCTCCGCAAAAACAAAAAGCGAGTCTATTAAAAACAAAAAACCTTCATTTAGATGAAGGTTTTCGAGGTCCCATCCAGGTTCGAACTGGAGTAGCAGCTTTTGCAGAGCTGTGCCTAACCACTCGGCCACAGGACCATTCAATAAACAATAATTTTAGAGTGTAAACTATTATGTTTAATGGCTAGCAAAAATAAGATTTTTTTAGCAACTTGCCGCAATTATATATAAAAAATGCAGATCCATTCTAAATTACCAAAAATCGGAAATTCGATTTTCTCAACCATGAGCGGATTAGCAAAACAATTTAATGCCATTAACCTTTCGCAAGGATTTCCTGATTTTGAATGTAAAAAAAAATTAAAAGAACTTTGTAACAAATACATCAATGAGGGATTTAATCAATATGCGCCCATGCAAGGCACTTTTATATTAAGAGAACGAATTAGCGAAATAATCCAAAATTGTTATGGCGTTGCTTTTGATCCTGAAAACGAAATAACTGTTACCGCTGGAGCTACACAAGGAATTTTTACAGCCATTTCAGCTTTCATCAATAAGGGAGACGAGGTTATTGTCTTTGAGCCTGCATATGATTGTTATACTCCAGCAATTGAAACGATGGGAGGTATAGCAATACCCATTGAATTATCATACCCAAATTTCAGCATCGATTGGAATAAGGTAAAAAATAGTATAACAAAAAATACCAAATCAATCATTATAAATACACCTCATAATCCAAGCGGAACAACACTTTCGGAAAAAGACATGTTAGAAATTCAACAGATTGTATCTGGCACTAACATTATTGTCATCAGTGATGAAGTTTATGAGCACATGGTTTTTGATGGCAAATTACATCAAAGTGTGGCTCGATTTAAAACGTTGAGAGAACAATCAATTATTGTATCTTCTTTCGGAAAAACAATACATGCCACTGGGTGGAAAATTGGATACGTTGCTGCCCCCAAAGAACTTACGCTAGAATTTAGAAAAGTACACCAGTTTTTGGTATTCTCCGTCAATCATCCTTTCCAATTGGCTTTGGCAGAATATTTAAAAGATGAACATGTTTATAAAGGATTACATTCTTTTTATGAATCAAAGCGAAATTATTTTAAAAAATTAATTTCCGGATCCAGGTTTGTACTCGAGCCTTGTGAAGGCACCTATTTTCAGACAGTAAACTATAAAAACATTTCTGAAGAAAAAGAATTTGATTTAGCTGTAAGATTAATCAAAGAAAAAGGATTGGCGTCAATTCCGCTTTCTGTATTTTATACCAAACCAAAAGAACAGAAATTATTACGTTTTTGTTTTGCTAAAAAAGATGAAACCCTTGAAAAAGCTGCAGAGATTATTTGTAGAATTTAGTTGATAATCCCTAACTAATTTGGGTCATTGAAATTGATTAAGTTAATAAACAAAATCATCTTTCAGTAAAAATTTAAGTTCATCTATATTAAATGTTATATAATTTAAAATTTTTAAAACTGACATTTAATATTCTAAAAAGGGTTCGTATTTGTTTTAGGTTAACAAGGTTATTTATACGATTTGTATAAACATAAAATTTATAATTAGTGTCAGCAAGAAAACTACTGTTTTTTGAAAAGAGTGATTTATTTTTTGATAAGAATGCGTTGCGAATTGAAATTTCAATGCTGTTTTTTTGGATTTATGAGAAGCATTAAGATTTTTTGCGCTCAACAGCTGGA
>JBKDJY010000203.1:0-20272 GCA_046345275.1 Bacteroidota bacterium | reverse complement strand
AGTATTCTTTTGCTATTCTATGGCTGATGGCATCTACAATTTACTCAAATCATCTAACGCACCTATTAATAAAAAATCAAAACCGCCCAATGAGTTCCAATTATTTTTTAACTTTGATTAGAATAATGGGGAAACTCCAGTATGTTAAAAAGAAGTAAAAGAAATGTTACGAAATCACAATGTCCTTTAACCATGGCATTTCAGGTTATTGGAGGAAAGTGGAAAATTCTTATAATTTATAATCTAGACAAATCAAAAAAACGCTTTGGACAGTTGGATGCAATTATTCCAGGAATATCCAGAAAAGTGTTAACGGATCAGCTTAACCAACTTGTAAAAGATCAACTGGTTGTTAGAACTGCTTTTGCCGAAACTCCGCCAAGGGTTGAGTACTGCCTTAGTCCTAAAGGAAAAGAGCTGGTTCCAATTTTAAAAGGAATCGCTAAATGGGGGAAATATCTTGTAGAAAAATAATTGTTTTTTGCTTAATGCTAAAGCTTTTCGCCAAGCAACAGCTTGATTTGAAACTATGTCTTGCTGAAACGTTTCAATAAAGATAAATGTTATTAGACATCTGCAAAAAATAGAAAAATTGTCGGCCGAATTTTGCAAATGCTTGCTGGTCTGCCAAACTTTTACCAAGCATATATGTGTTAGGAGTTGGCAATTTGCGAATCTATGATGTCAATAGTTTTTTGTAGAAATTGATAAAAAGCATCTTCAAATGTTGGAACTATCCAGGATCTGTTTTGCAAAATTTCTTTCACTGGAATTGGGTATCTTCCTGTTTCTATTGAGTCTGTCAAAAGGAAAAGTATTTTTTTTTCGTCCTCAGAAAGTTTGATGCCAAGTTGATTAGCCAAACGCACTAAATTATGTGATATTTTCTTGTAGCCTTTGTCAAATTCCCCATCTTTATTAAAAAATTTTACACCTCTTGAAATTGCTAATGTTTTTAAGAGAGATTCAACAGCCATACCCCTAAGCATATGTTTTACTCCCCTGAGTTCGAATTCTTTCAGAGGATTTGTATCTGTAATTTTTTCAGAAGATTCAATTAAAGCATTGTATACATTTACCCATGACTCAAACATATTCCCTAATTCTACATGGTCATAACGAATTTCAATGTTTAATGATTTTTTATCTTTCATGAATAAATTTGGGTTTAATTTGATTACGCCTAAAGTAAAGTGGCTAAATGTAGTTTGCTAAACCAATTTAACACATTTATGCGTGTCCGCGCAAATTATTTTTAGCAGCGGTTAGGCATTGGTAGTTTTTATTTCTTTAAGGTCTTTATATAACTTGTCAATTTTATTATTGCTCAGGAATTCATCTGCGTAAAATAACAATATAAAACCAGCGTTCGATTATTAAATAAAAGCTTCGTATTCTCCAGAATCCTTACTAAATCTAATTATAGGGAGTCTGTTTTAATGGAAGATAATTTTTCTTTATACTCCTTCTTTATTTGAGAAATAATTTCTTCGCAAGACAAAATATCAAAAATTAATTCAACAGATTTTCCAGCACACCATAATTTCTTATAGTTATTGGGTAATATCGAATCTTGCAATTTTTTCATTCCTTTATATTGCACCAACATTTTAAACCATTTTTTGGTATAAGGATTATTGCTTAAAAACTTCTCAAACCAAGATTGAGTATATCCCATTTTTTTTGCTTCGGGCGTATCAATAATCGTACAAGGAGTTCCAGAAAGTTTAGTGGTCATTACAATATCATCCATTCCCGAATTCACAATCGCATTTTTATAATCATCATTTACCATACATTCTTTACTTGCAATAAAACGCGTTCCTATTGAAGCCCCTTCGGCACCTAAAACTTTCACAGATAATAAACCTTCTCCAGTAACAATACCGCCTGCTGCAATAACTGGCGTGTCAGGAAAATGTTTTTTTAAACTTGGAATGAGTATGTGTAAAGGATTTGGCCCTGCATGTCCGCCAGCACCTTGCCCCACGGCAATAAATCCATCACATCCCACATCAAAACATTTTTTAGCATGTTCAATATTTGTGACATCGCAATATACTTTAGCGCCATAGCTGTGTGCTTTTTCAATCACCGTCGAGGGGTTTCCCAATGACGTAATATAAAAAAGGACTTTTTTATCAACACAAACTTCTAAATGTTTTAAATAAAATGGGTTTGATTTTTGAACGATTAAATTGACACCATAATTTCCAACTGGATGAGATAAATGGTGGGCATTCAATTCGTCCAATATCAATTCAAGATCATTGTTTTTTTTAAAATTTAAAGTTGGGAAAGTAGCCATAATCCCTGCATTCATTCCAGCAATAATCATTTGCTTATTGCTTACTAAAAACATAGGAGCCATTACAATAGGGAAACTAATGCCTAAAGAGTGTTCCAAATTAAAACGATTATTCATACTAAGTTTTCTTTATAACGAATATACATTAATTTTAATGACAGGTCATTTATTATTGAAATATATTTATGATATTACAATCGCTCAGAAAATAGAATGACTATCGCTTCAACTATAAAAACATACACCATTAAATATTAACAACTGAAACTAAATTTAAAACTTAGTCGTAGAAGAAAATAAATTATTGATTATGGAAAATTTACGTTTATTTGATTTGCTTCATGATTTAAAAAAAATGCCTCTCAAAGATGATGCTTTGGCAGCAAAAGAAAATGGGGTGTGGCGTAAGTACAGTACCTTAGAATTTATCGATACTGTAAATAATTTGAGTTACGCATTTTTACATCTTGGCATTTTACCAGGGGACAAAATCGGGATTATTTCTAACAATCGCCCAGAATGGAATTTTGTAGATTACGCCTGTTTACAAACAGGAGCGATTTTAACGCCGCTTTATCCAACCATTTACGAACAAGACTTAATTAAAATTATTGCAGAAGCTGAGATAAAATATTTTTTTGTTTCAGATCAATTACTTTATAAAAAGGTTGAAGCATCTTCATCAAATTCTAGCATTAAAGATATTTTTAGTTTTGAAAAAATTCAAGGCGTCCTTTCTTTGGAAGATATCGTTAAGATTGGACAAAAAAATTCAGACCCAACAAAGTTAGAAGCCATTAAAGCTTCCATTAAACCTTCCGATTTAGCTACCATTATTTATACTTCTGGCACCACTGGCAATCCAAAAGGAGTGATGTTATCTCACCAAAATTTTATTAGCAATGTGATGGCCACAAAAGATTTGGTTCCATTTAAAAACAGTTGGCGCGCATTGAGTTTTTTGCCACTTAACCATGTGTATGAAAGAATGCTTTCATATTTATATACCAATAGAGGCGTTTCTATTTATTATGCAGAAAACTTAGAAACCATTGCTACAAATTTAAAGGAAGTGAAACCGCAAATGTTTGTAACCGTGCCGCGTCTTCTCGAAAAGGTATATGAAAAGATTGTGAGTACTGGTACGCAGCTTAAAGGTATTAAGAAAAAATTATTTTTTTGGGCACTTAAGTTAGGCTTACGATATGAGCAACATGGTGTAAATGGTTGGTGGTATGAATTTCAATTAAAAATTGCTAACAAATTAATTTTTAATAAATGGAGAGAAGCATTAGGCGGAAATATTGTAGCAATTGTATCAGGTGGTTCAGCTTTGCAACCTCGTTTAGCTAGGGTGTTTCATGCAGCTCGAATCAAAGTTTTAGAAGGATATGGATTAACAGAAACTTGTCCAGTAATTGCAACTAATAACTATGACGATGATAAAACTAAAATAGGAACTGTAGGACCTATATTGAGTAATGTAACTGTAAAAATAGCCGATGATGGAGAAATTTTTGTAAAAGGACCTAACGTCATGCTTGGCTACTACAAGCATCCCGAACTTACAAAAGAAGTTATTAACGAACAAGGTTGGTTTCAAACTGGTGATATTGGGATTATTGAAGATGGGAAATTTTTAAAAATAACCGATCGAAAAAAAGAAATATTTAAAACTTCTGGCGGTAAATATATCACACCACAGCGGATTGAGAATAAATTGAAAGAAAGTAGATATATTGAACAAGTTATGGTAATTGGTGAAAACGAAAAGTTCCCAGCAGTTTTTCTTGTTCCGTCATTCGAAGCGGTTAAGCAATGGTGTAAAAATCAAAACATAAGTTTTTCTACTAACGAAGATTTGATTCATCATCAGGAAGTGATTAGCTTAATTTGGCATGAAGTAGAACACGCTAATAAAGATTTGGCCCAATATGAAAAAATTAAAAAAGTGAAGTTGTTACCAAGAGAGTGGACTGTTGATAATGGCGAATTAACACCTAAACTGTCTTTAAAGAGAAAGGTAATCTTGCAAGCCAATAAAAAATTGTATGATGAAATATATACACATCTCATCTAATTTTATGGCTTTTAGTATTTATTGTAATATTTTTTTACATTTAGTAAATCTCTGAATTCATAATTAAATGGTATATCCTAAAAATTATTTTGATTAAAATCTCATAAAACATAATAACAAGATGAAAAAAAATATTCAAAAAGTAGCAGTGCTCGGATCGGGAGTTATGGGTTCAAGAATAGCTTGCCACTTTGCCAATGCAGGTTGTAGGGTTATTTTGTTAGACATAGTGCCAAAAACATTAACTGACATTGAAACTGCTAAAGGATTAACATTAGAAAAAAAGTCGGTAAGAAACCGAATAGCAAACGATGCTTTGCAAATTGCTTTAAAATCAAACCCTTCACCAATTTACAAAAAAGAATTTGCCACTAGAATTGAGATTGGAAATTTTGAAGATGATATGTCTAAAATTTCTGAATGTGATTGGGTGATTGAAGTCGTTATTGAAAATATTAATATTAAAAAACAAGTTTTTGATAGTGTAGAAAAATATAGAAAAGCCGGAACGCTTATTACCTCAAACACATCAGGTATTCCAATACATTTAATGACTGAAGGACGAACAGAAGATTTTAAATCACATTTTTGTGGAACCCATTTTTTTAACCCTCCACGTTATTTAAAATTATTAGAAATAATTCCAACCAAAGATACAAAGCCGGAAATTATTGATTTTTTAATCAATTACGGTGAACAGTATTTAGGAAAAACAACTGTGTTATGTAAAGACACTCCGGCATTTATTGCTAACCGCGTTGGAGTGTATAGTATTATGTCCTTGCTGCACACCGTAGAAAAAATGGGATTAACAGTTGAGGAAGTTGATAAATTAACAGGGCCTGTATTGGGTCGGCCTAAATCAGCAACTTTTCGGACGTGTGATGTGGTGGGTTTAGATACCTTAGCTTTGGTAGCTTCGGGTTTAAAACAAAATTGTCCCAATGATGAATCTAAAGAACTTTTTATCATACCAGCTTATATTCAAAAAATGCTGGATAATAAATGGACAGGAGATAAAACTGGACAAGGATTTTATAAAAAAGTAAAAGATAAAAATGGTAAATCAGAAATATTAACCCTTGATTTAAAATCTTTAGAATATAAAACAACTGATAAAGTAAAATTTCCGACACTTGAATTGGCTAAGTCAGTAGACAATTTAAAAGATCGTGTAAAAATATTACTGTCTGGTCAAGATAAAGCTGGAGAATTTTATCGTACTATTTTTTCTGGACTATTTCAATATGTATCCAATCGCATTCCAGAAATTTCAGATGAATTGTACCGCATCGACGATGCTTTAAAAGCAGGATTTGGATGGGATTTAGGCCCTTATGAGTATTGGGATGCCATTGGTGTGAAAGAAGCAGTTGCGCTCATGGAAAAAACGGGGAACAAGCCGGCAGAATGGGTTTATGAAATGTTGAAAAACAATACAACCTTTTACAAAGTAGAAAACGGTGTTCAGAAATTTTATGACATCCCAACAAAAAATTATAAAATTATTCCAGGTGCAGAGGCATTCATTTCGCTCGAAAACATTCGTTCTACCAATACCATTTGGAAAAATAGTGGTGTAACAATTACTGATTTGGGTGATTGTATTATTAATGCCGAATTTCATACTAAAATGAATACCATTGGTAGCGAAATATTAGAAGGGCTTAATAAAGCAGTTGATATTGCTGAAAAAGATTACAAAGGATTAGTAATTAGTAATGAAGGAGCTAATTTTTCCGCAGGCGCCAACGTTGGAATGATTTTCATGTTGGCAACTGAACAAAATTGGGACGAGTTGCACATGGCAGTAAAAGCATTTCAAAATACAACCATGCGTTTGCGATATTCGTCCATTCCAGTTGTTGCCGCACCTCATGCTTTAACATTAGGAGGAGCTTGCGAAATATGTTTGCACGCTGATAAAGTCATTGCCCATGCCGAAACCTACATAGGCTTGGTAGAATTTGGTGTTGGATTAATTCCAGGCGGTGGCGGTACCAAAGAATTTGCAGTTCGTTTAAGCGATTCTCTTAAAGAAGGAGATGTTGAATTGAATATTTTTAGAGATAAATTTTTAACCATTGGCCAAGCAAAAGTTTCTACTTCAGCATATGAAGCATTCGACTTGGGCTATTTAAGAAAAGGAATTGATAAAGTTGTCATTTCTCGTCAAAGACAATTGAAAGAAGCAAAAGCCGAGTGTTTAAGAATGGCTGAAGCTGGTTATGTAAAGCCATTACCTCGAAATGATATTCGTGTCATTGGTAACTCAGCCTTAGGCTTAGTTTACGTTGGTGCAAATTCTATGTATAGTGGAAATTACATCAGCAATCATGATAGAGTTATTTCAGAAAAATTAGGATTTGTGATAGCTGGAGGTGATTTATCAAAACCAACATTGGTCTCCGAACAATATTTATTGGATTTAGAAAGAGAAATATTTGTTTCATTGTGCAGCGAACGAAAAACATTGGAAAGAATACAAAGCATTATTACGGGTGGAAAAGTTTTAAGAAATTAATAATCAAAAATAATGAAAGCATATATCATAGCAGGTTTTAGAAGTGCAGTTGCGAAGGCTCCTCGGGGATTGTTTCAATTTACACGTCCAGATGATTTGGCCGCTGAAGTCATAAAGCATTTAATAAATTCAGTTCCACAACTAGATAAAGAAAGAATTGACGATGTCATTGTTGGCAATGCGATGCCAGAATCCGAACAAGGCTTAAATGTTGGAAGATTTATTTCTTTATTAGCATTAGATACTGATAAAGTGTCCGGGATGACTGTTAATCGATATTGCGCCTCAGGCCTAGAAACAATTGCCATTGCGAGTGGAAAAATAAATTCGGGGTTGGCAGATTGTATTATTGCAGGAGGAGTAGAAAGCATGAGTTTGATTCCGATGGGAGGATGGCGAGTTGTGCCAAATCCAAAGATTGCCAAAGAACATCCAGATTGGTATTGGGGCATGGGGTTAACAGCGGAATCAGTTGCAAAAGAATTTGAAGTGTCACGTGAAGATCAAGATTTGTTTTCTTACCACTCTCATCAAAAAGCATTAGTTGCAATTAATGCAGGAAAATTTAAAGATGAAATAGTGCGCATAACAGTTAATGAAGTTTATTTAGACGAAGCAAAAAAACGCAAAACTAAATCCTACGTTGTTGACACAGATGAAGGGCCACGAGCTGATACATCGGTAGCAGCTTTATCAAAATTGAAACCTGTATTTGCTGATAAAGGCAGTGTAACCGCTGGAAATTCATCTCAAACAAGTGATGGAGCAGCTTTTGTAATAGTAATGAGTGAGCGCATGGTAAAGGAATTAAAATTAGAACCAATTGCTAGATTGGTTTCTCATGCAGTTGCTGGTGTTCCTCCACGCATTATGGGAATTGGCCCAATAGCAGCAATACCTAAAGCGATTGAAAAAGCAGGACTTAAATTAAAAGATATAGATTTAATTGAATTGAATGAAGCATTTGCATCACAATCATTGGCTGTGATTAGGAAATTGGAATTAAATCAAGATATAGTAAATGTTAATGGTGGCGCCATTTCTTTAGGTCATCCGTTGGGGTGCAGTGGTGCTAAATTATCAGTTCAATTGTTTAATGAATTGCGCCGCCGCAAAAAAAAGTACGGACTTGTTTCCATGTGCATCGGCACAGGGCATGGTGCGGCTGGTGTTTTTGAACTATTGCAATAATTTTAGTAAGGAAAATAAACCTTTGGATAAACTTTTAAAAAAATTATATAAATAAAAATAAATCAATTATGGAAACAAATAAAATAAAAGGCGGTGAATTTATTATTAAAGAAACTTTAGCAAAGGATGTGTTTATTCCCGAACAGTGGAGTGAAGAACAATTGATGATGAAAAAAACTTGCGAAGATTTCATTGAACAAGAAGTTTCTCCTTTTTTAGATCGAATTGATTTACAAGAAGAGGGATTAATGCAATCTATCTTAGATAAAGCAGGAAGCTTAGGTATACTTGGCGTTTCCATTCCTGAAGAATTAGGCGGTTTAGGATTTGATTTTGTTACCTCTATGCTTGTGACGGAAATTATAGGAGCTGGGCATTCAGCAGCAGTAGCTGTTTCGGCGCATACAGGAATTGGTACTTTACCAATACTATATTATGGGAATGATGCACAAAAAAAGAAATACATCCCAAAACTTGCCACAGCAGAGTGGAAAGCTTGTTATTGTTTAACAGAGCCAGCGAGTGGATCTGATGCCAACAGCGGAAAAACAAATGCTAAATTAACTCCAGATGGAAAACATTATTTAATTAATGGACAAAAGATGTGGATTACAAATAGCGGCTTTGCTGACATTTTTATAGTGTTTGCTAAAATCGACGATGATAAAAACTTATCAGCTTTCATCGTTGAAAAGTCTTTCGGCGGGATTACGCTTAATCCAGAGGAACATAAAATGGGAATAAAAGGAAGTTCTACCCGTCAAGTTTTTTTTAATGATTGTAAAGTGCCAGTAGAAAATTTATTATCAGAAAGAGAAAATGGTTTTAAAATTGCAGTAAATATTTTGAATATCGGACGCATCAAATTAGCTGGTGCAGCCATAGGTGCAGCAAAACATACAATCAGTGTTTCTGTTAAATATGCAAATGAACGCATTCAATTTGAACGTCCAATTTCTAAATATGGAGCCATTCGCTACAAGTTGGCAGAACAAGCTGCGCGCACATTTGCTGCTGAAAGTGCCACTTATCGTGCTTCACAGAATATTGAAGATGCGATTAATTCATTG
The DNA here is from genome assembly GCA_046345275.1 of Bacteroidota bacterium. Lineage (GTDB taxonomy): Bacteria > Bacteroidota > Bacteroidia > B-17B0 > Aurantibacillaceae > UBA4416. Next base: position 11,099 of record JBKDJY010000203.1, on the reverse strand, counting down.
ATCGAAGGGGGAATGGATGAAGCTAAAGCCAAACTAAAAGGGATTGAACAATTTGCCATTGAAGCAGCGATTGTAAAAGTTTGTGGTTCAGAGGCACTTGATTATGTTGTGGATGAAGGCGTACAAATATATGGAGGAATGGGTTATAGTTCGGAAGGACCAATGGATAGAATTTATCGAGATTCGAGAATTAATCGAATTTTTGAAGGAACTAACGAAATCAATCGTTTGCTAATTGTAGATATGCTTTTGAAAAGAGGTCTAAAAGGGGAACTTGATTTATTAACTCCTGCTAAAGCAATTGCCTCTGAATTAGTTGGTATTCCTGAATTAAGTGAGCCTGATGATACTTTGTTTTCCTATGAGAAAAAACAAATCATTAATTTCAAAAAATCAATTTTATTAATTGCAGGCGCAGCAGTTCAAAAATTAGCAACGACATTGAGTAAAGAACAAGAAATAATTATGAATATTTCAGATATGATTATTGATACTTATTTAGCAGAGTCTACCGTATTAAGGGTTGAAAAACTTATTGGAATAAAAGGCGAAGCTGGATATGAAGCACAATTAAACTTGATGCGTTTAACAGTAGATTCAACTGGCAATAATATATGGATAAATGGCAAGGAAGCTTTAAATAGCTTTGCGGAAGGTGATGAATTAAAAATGTTATTAATAGGGCTTAAACGTTTTACGAAACAAGACCCATTTAATGCAAAAGCCGCTCGACAAATTGTTGCTCAAAAAATAATAGCAGAAAATAAGTATTGTTTTTAAATCATGATTACTCAACATTTGAATTTTTTGAATGATTTATTTTAAAACCAATGTGAAACTGAAATGGCCCTATCAACTCATGGCAATATTGATTTAACAAGTTATGTTGCCATTGGTGATTCGGTTACAGCGGGTTATATCGATGGAGCCTTAAGTTATTTTGGCCAGCAACATGCTTTTCCAAATTTATTAGCAAACCAATTTAAAAGCATCGGGGGAAGTAAGTTTTCTCAGCCCCTTATGGTTAAAAATTCGATTGGAGTTGGCTTCGCTGGAAACGCTAGTTTAATTTTAAATCCTGTTGCGAAGCATGATGGCTCAGTATCCTTTAATCTGACTTATAAAGAATCACAAGGTGATTTAGCAGCATTTTCCATTAATAAATATGATACAGAAGGACCATATCATAATATTGGAATACCAGGATGTAAAATCATATCTGTTGTTTTGGAAAATTATGGGAATCCGAAAAATGGCGAAGGGAATTATAATCCTTTTTTTACAAGAATGGCCTCTAAGCCCACGGGCACGTCAATCTTATCAGATGCCTTGTTGTTGAATCCAACTTTTTTTTCTGTTTATCTTGGAAATAATGATGTTTTGGCATACGCTTTATCAGGTGGCACTTTAGATGCGATTACACCTCTTACAGGAAAACCAAGCATAGGCTTTGAAGAGAGCTTAACTTTATTGATTGATTCGCTTTTAAATGTTGGCGCTAAAGGCGTCATTGCAAATTTACCAGATTTGAATTCAATCCCATATTTTGCAGCGATTCCATTTGATGGGTTATTGCTTAATGACAATGAATGCCAGCGTTTAAATGATCTATATGGTAAACATAAACTTAAATTTAAAAAAGGAAATAATCCTTTTGTTTATTTCAATTCAGATGAATCTGAAATAAAACAATTGCAAAAAGGAGAGTCTGTTTTATTTGATATCATATTTGAAAAAAACAAAGAAGATTATCTGAGAGGCACAATACCATTACCTAAAAAATATATTTTAACGCTTTCCGAAAAATTAAAAATACAAAAGACCATTATTGATTATAATAAATTTATAAAATCTATTTCTATTAAAAAAAATCTAGCCTTTGTTGATGTAAACGGATTGTTGAAAAAAGCCCGTACAGAAAGAGTTTATAACAGATCTACCCTAGATTTTAGATTTAAAAATGGTGGTGTTTTTTCTTTGGATGCTCTTCATCCTAATGTATTTGGTCAGTCTTTATTAGCAAACGAATTTATTACATCAATTAATACAACGTATAAGGTTAATATTCCTTTATTAGATCATGATAATTTTAAAAGTATTATATTTCCATAAAGAAAATAGATCTTAACATTAAAGATATTTTTTATCAATTGAGAAAATAAATTTGTAATGGCAACAGTTAAAAAAAAGGAAAAAATCCCCAAGGCTCCTTTTAGTCATATTGCAATTTCCCTATCAGGAGGCGGATATAGGGCTAGTGCGTTTCATTTGGGCGTATTAACTTATTTGTCGTCCAAAAAGTTTTTGGATGTTTCTTTACTTGAACGAACAAGAATTATGTCAACTGTATCAGCAGGTACTTTTGTTGGCGTTAAATATGCGACATCTATTAAAACTGGCAAAAATATTGAAGCATGTTATAAAAGTTTATACGGTTTTATGAGCCAGTGTGATTTGGTTGCAAAGGCGCTTAACTATTTGTCAGAAGATAAAAATTGGCAACATGGAAGAAAAAGAACCTTGATAAATGCGTTCTCATCCATTTATGAAAGAGAGTTTGAATCAGAAAAATTTGGGTTACTTTGGAACGAAGCAAATCCCATCCATTTAAAAGAATTAATTTTTAATGCGACTGAATTTAATTTTGGCATGCCATTTCGTTTTCAAAAATCAGAAAGATCGAATATCATTTCTGAAAATTTTTCGGATGAATTTATTGGCAATAAAAAAATTCACATCCCAGTTGATGTTGCAAAAGAAATAAAATTTTCGGATATCATTGCTGCCTCATCATGTTTTCCATTTGGCTTCGAGCCCATCAATTTTCCTGATGATTTTATTTATGAAGGAGCTGTTAAACTTAAAGACAATTCATCATTCCCTAGCCAAGTTTATGATGGAGAAAAAATAAACTATCCCATTGGATTAATGGATGGCTCAATTGATGACAACCAAGGCGTTGATGGCGTTATTAATGCCGAAGATAGATTAAAACATTATCCGAAAGAACTCCGATCTTTCTGTTCTGAAGATGAAAAAGCAATTGATTTATATATTATCTCCGACGCTTCTTCACCTAAAATTACAAATTATAAAAAAAATGATACTGATCATCTTGGTATTGTTGGCAGATGGAATTTTGAAAGTTTAAAATATTTTGGAATTTCGAGTTTTATCGCAGGCATTTCGGCTGTTATGTTTGCTATTGCTTTACCAAATAAGTTACTTGCTATCGGACTATCAATTTTTGGAACATGGGGTTTTTTTATAGCTTGTATCCTTTTAATTTTTTCTTTAGGCCTTAGATTTTTGACCAGAAAATTAGGTGTACCAGAATATGTTGTGAAAAGATTATTACATTTTGATAAATTGAAACTTGGCACCTTATATCAACTTTTTGTTAATCGAAGAAAATCTTCTATGACATTAATTTCTGATGTATTTATTAAGCACATGAGGTGGCTGAGCTATGAAAGAATTTATGGTGATATAGCCTGGCGCCCAAGATTGGTTATGAATGCTGTTTTTGAATTTACAGAAGAAGAAGTTGAAAAAAGAAAAAGAAAGTATCCTGAAATGAGTGAGGAAATTTTAAATCCAGGAAAAAAAATTATTGACGCTACTACCAGAGCTAATATGATGAGTACGAAGCTTTGGTTTACACCAGAAGAATTGAAAGGAGATGAAAACACGCTAGACACTTTAATTGCATGCGGTCAGTTTACAATTTGTTTCAGTCTACTAGAATATATTGAGAAGTACATTAAAAATAATAAATTTCAAACCCAGTATGATAAGTATGATGAGGGAACTAAATTAGCGATTAATCAATTAGAGTTTGCTTTGTTGGAAGATTGGCGTAAGTTTAAACAAGATCCCTATTGGATGGTAAAAGTTTGGAATGAAAAATAAAGATTTATTTTTTTATATTTTCAATTTCTAGAATCGCGTCATGCCATTCAGATTCAAATTTATGATAAGCGCTTTCATTTAAATTAAGGATAGATTGCATATACTTAAAAATAGAATTAGCATAAATTTTTACCACTTCAAAATTAAAATATAAAGAGCCAGTTCTGCGAATTAAAAAATCTGTAACATTTGCGCACATTTCATATTCGATGGCATATCTTATCTGCGCACGAATTACAATTGGCAATTCATTTTGTTCGTTTTTGAGTTCTTCAATAATTCTGTAAATTTCTAAAACGTTTGAACCATAGCGATAGATTAGCGTTTCAGCATCACCGATAGATAGCCCTAACAAAATACCTTTTTGAGATAGATCTTTTATAAACTCAGAAAAATTCTCATATCCGTTTAATTTTCCACCAGAAAGTTCAATGTGATGAGTAATGCATTTTTGAATTTTAATTCCATCTTGTAGATATATTTTTTTTGCAACTTTATCTACAATGCGTTCAGCCATTTTTCGGTAACCTGTTAATTTGCCTCCAGCGATTGTTAACATGCCAGAATCTGATTCAAACATTTCATCTTTGCGAGAAATTTCTGAAGGACCTTTAGATGGCTTACTAATCAAGGGTCTTAAGCCTGCCCAAGCGGACTCAATATCAGAAATTTTTAAATTAGTTTGAGGAAAGAAATCATTTACGCATTTTAAAATATAATTTCTATCTTCTTCCGTTATAATAGGATTGATTTTATTTTCTTTATAGAAAGTGTCTGTCGTTCCGATGTAGGTTTTGCCGTCACGAGGAATTATAAAAAGCATTCTTTTATCAAAAGCATCAAAATATAATGATTGTTTTACTGGTAGTTTTTTCCAATCAACTACCAAATGAACACCTTTTGTTATTTGTAATTTATTTTTTGCATTATTATTTTCTAAAATACTTAGTTCATCTACCCACGGGCCGCTAGCGTTAATAATATGTTTGGCATGCATAATAAATTTTTCATCATTCAGTTGGTCAATTACCTCTACCCCTCGAACAATTTTTTTATCATATATAAATGAGACGACTTTTAAATAATTTAAAGCTATCACGCCTCTAGCTACTGATTCTTTTATCACTTCAATAGTTAGCCTTGCATCATCAGTTCTGTATTCATAAAAAACGATGCTGCCAATTAAATTTTTTTTATTTAATAAAGGTTCTGTGACGAGCGACTTTTCAATCGATAAAAATTTATGCCATTCTTTTTTACTTACCCCTGCCATTCTCTCATAAATCCACATTCCTAGCCTTGCTGAAAATTTACTGAATGAACCATTTTTTAATAATGGCAAAAGCATTTGTTCAGGCCTTGTTAAATGCGGAGCTATGCGATGTATGATTTTTCTTTCTTTCCCAACCTCTGCTACCAATTTAAATTCTAATTGTTTTAAATACCGTAGTCCGCCATGTATTAGTTTTGTAGATCTACTCGAAGTTCCTGCTGCAAAATCTTGCATATCTATCAAAGCAACTTTTAAACCTCTACTGGTTGCGTCTAATGCAATGCCTGCGCCAGTGATGCCGCCGCCAATTACCAAAAGATCAAATTGCAAATTTTTTAATTCACGAATATAATGCTCTCTATTTTTAAAGGAAAAATTCACAAATCAATATTATGATGAGAAAGTTACATAATTATAGTGACTTTATCAATTCTAACCCAAGGTTAGGATAATCTGTAATAAGTCCATCAACACCCATTTCAATTAATTTTTTCATGTCGTTTATTTCATTAACTGTCCAAGGAAAAATTTTTATATTTTGTTGATGGAGTTCATGAATTAAGTTTTGAGTTACAAGGTTAAAATCAGGATTATACATAAATGGTTTAAACCCTAAATGATTTATATTGTTTTCAACTTGACATTGATTTTCAATCAATAACCCTAGGTTAAAATTTAAATTTAATGAATGTATTTCTTGTAGAATCCTGATATCGAAAGATTGAATCAAATAACGATTGTCTATTTTTAATTGTTCTATTTCTTTTAGCACAATGTTAATGAAGGAGGAAGGCTTTGGTTGGAAAATATCGTCATGAATGAGTTCACTTTTTATTTCAATATTATAAATGACTGGAGGTAACTGATTATTTTTTGTAAATAATTCTATTGCATTGATTACCTCCGAAAAAAGTGGTTTTTTTTCTGGCACATTTTTTTGAAGTGGAAATTCAGGATTTTTTTTACTCCCACAATCAAACAAGGCAATTTCTTCATAATTCATCTGAAATAAATTATATTTTTCTTTCGAATTTATTTCAATGTTCTTGCCATTTGGTTGTAAGCAAAAAATAGGATTCATCCATTCTTCGTGTGATACAACAGCTTTTAAATCTTTGGAAATAACAAGATCCATTTCTAAAATCGTCGTGCCTAATTTTATGGCTTCAATAAATCCAGTTAAAGTGTTTTCGGGAAAAAGTCCGCGTGCGCCTCTGTGGCCGTGAATTTGAAAATGACTTAAATCGGGTATCATGAGTTAAAATTTAAAAAGAGAATTAATTCATCAAGACTATTTCCATTTTTATGCTGAATATTTTTTATGATAAAATTTTGTTGTTCGTAAGTAATCTAAAATGTACTGATTAAAATCGTTTGTTTTATTTTTAAAATCAATCTCAATTGGTAAAATATATAAAGGAAGAGAATTTGCTATTTCTTCTAAAGAACTGCCTTTTAAGCGCATTGCATCTTTTTCGGTCGTCACAATTATTTTATTTCCACCAGTAAAAGAATCAAGTAGACGTCTAATTTCTAAAATATTTTCAAGAGTAAAATGATGATGATCTCCATATTGAATATGCTTAACCTCTGAAGCATATTCTTTCAAATATGTGAGCATTGGAAAAGGATTTGCAATGCCAGTAAATAGCACAATTCTATATCTAAATAAATCTGCCAAAGTATGAATGGTTTCTTTGCGGTTTTGAAAACCATAAATTTCACCATACTTCAACCATGAAAAAAATAATGATTGGTGAGGCAAAGGTTTAATCTGTTTCGTAATATTCTTTATTTCTAAAGCAGAGATATTTTCCGGTGTTTTACTAATAATAATCATATCCGCACGCGCAATCTCTTTTTTTGATTCTCTAAGTTGGCCTGCTGGCATTATCAAATCATGAATATAAAGATTAGAATATTCGCTAACGATGATGTTTAATTCGCAAGTAACAGCACGATGTTGAAAAGCATCATCCAATATAATGAGTTTTAAATCATGATGTAATTTTTGTAAATTTTTAATCCCATTAACCCTATTTTCATCCACGGCAACAATGAGTTCAGGGTTTTTAGTTTTGAATAGCAATGGCTCATCTCCAATTTCTGAAGAAACGCTATGATTGGATGCTAAAACAAAACCTTTTGTTTTCCGTTTATAACCTCTGCTAAGTATTGCAATCTTTGTATCAATTTTTAATAAATTAATGAGATATTCTACGTGTGGCGTTTTTCCTGTTCCGCCTACTGCTAAGTTTCCCACGCATATGGTTCGGATATCGAACGATTTACTTTTTAATATTTTATAGTCATAAAGTAAGTTGCGAATAGAGGTGATGAGGCCATAAATAATAGCAAATGGAAACAATACTATTTTTTTAATGTTCACTTTTTTATGGGTGAATTTGCTGCTTAATTTTAAACGATGGCTTCATTCATATTTGGTATTTTTCCAAAAAAGATCACTGCTTTAATGTGAGATTTTAAAGCAGCCATAAATGTTTTGTTTTCTAAATAGGGGATTCCAAATTCTTCGGCAGTAGATTTAACGATTTCCGAAATTTGAGGATAATGGACGTGACAAATATTTGGAAATAAATGATGCTCAACTTGAAAATTGAGGCCACCAACATACCATGAAATAAACTTATTATCACGAGAAAAATTTACCGTAGTATTCATTTGATGAATGGCCCAATTATTTTCGATGGTGTAATTTTCATTTGGCAAAGGGTACGATGTCCCTTCAACCGTATGAGCCAATTGAAACACGATGGTTAAAATAATTCCAGCAATAAACTGCATCAATAAAAACCCCAATAAAATTTTAAAAAAAGAGATATGAAAAACAAAAACTGGAAGTGCAAAAAACATACCAAAGTAAACTATTTTTAACAAAACTATTTTAAATAAAATTATTTTATTTTCTTTTTTAGATCTTGTGTTTACGCCTTGTTTGGTATACTTAGCAAATTGAATAAAATCTTTTAAAAGCGTCCAGTAAATGGTTAAAATGCCATAAAATAAAAACGCATAAATAAATTGTATCTTGTGATACCATTTTAATGGTGTGTGGGGATTAAATTTTAAAATTAATTTATCTGCTATGTCATCATCATAATCAATGATATTGGTATAAGTATGATGCATCACATTGTGCTGAAGCTTCCAATTAAAAACAGACCCACCTACTAAATTTAATGTATTACCCATCCAATAATTGATTTTCTGTTTTGAAGAATATGCTCCATGATTGGCGTCATGCATAATACTCATTCCAATACCTGATAAGGAAAAGCCCATGATGATCCATAACAACAAACTAATTGCGATTGAAGGATTAAAAACTAAAATCAGAATGAAAGGAATGATATATGCAGAGAGAAATACGATAGATTTTAAAATCATTTCAACATTATAATTTCTGGAGATTTTATTCTCTTTGAAGTACCCGTCTACCCTTTTTTTTAAGGTGGAAAAAAATAATGCTTTACTATTGTCGGAATCGATAAAACGAATTGATTGAAATGCCATTTTTGAACTCAGTATTTTGCTAAATGTATCAAATAAAGTTAGATTTACAAAAAAAACAATTACGATCATCTTTAATTTCAATGATTGAAAAGCTTTTGGATAAAGAAAACAAATATTCACCCATTGGTGTTTTTGATTCTGGTTTTGGGGGATTAACCATTTTGAAAGAATTGGTTAAGATTTTACCTCAATATGATTTTTTGTATTTGGGAGACAATGCAAGAGCACCCTATGGATCGCGCTCGTTCGAAACAGTTTATAACTATACCTTAGAAAGCGTTAATGCTTTATTTGATAAAGGCTGTGAACTCATTATTTTAGCTTGCAATACTGCGTCCGCAAAAGCTTTAAGAACCATTCAGCAAAAAGATTTGCCTTTAATTGATTCTCATAAAAGGGTTTTGGGAGTGATCAGGCCTACTGCCGAAGTTGTAGGGAATTTTTCAAAAACAAAGCATATTGGCGTATTTGCTACCGAAGGAACCGTAAATTCAGAATCTTATTTGATTGAAATTAATAAGTTTTTCCCTGACGTTACTGTTTTTCAAGAAGCTTGTCCAATGTGGGTTTCATTGATTGAGAATAATGAAATAAATCATGAAGGTTCAGATTATTTTGTAAAAAAACACATTCATCAATTGTTTAACCAATCCGAAAAAATAGACACAATCATTTTGGGATGTACTCATTATCCTTTAATAAAATCTTTAATATTAAAATATTTACCTGCTAATGTCACTCTTTTATCACAAGGTGAAATCGTTGCCAAAAGCTTAAAAGATTATTTAAGCAGACATTCTGAATTAGAAAAATTAATTACTAAGAATAATCAAATTTCTTTTTTTACGACAGATTATCCTCATCATTTTAACAAACAAGCCAGTATGTTTTTTGGCTCGGAAGTAGTTTCACAACATTTAATTCCAAAAGGATTAAATGGCTAGTTGAAAATGAATAAGAAAATTCATCCCAGCCACAAATACTTTAAATCCTAATGATTTTTAGTGTTCTTGAAACTTAGGAAAATTAAAACAGCTGAGCTGCATTCAATCTAATTTGGAAGTTTCAGTTTGTAAAAATCTTAATCCTTTTTCAGCAAACTTTTCAAAATTACTTATACTGCTTCTCGTAGTAATTGATATAAGCACCAGAAGTTACGTTGGTTAACCACTCTTCGTTTTGTAAATACCAATCAACTGTTTTTGATAAGCCATCTTCAAATTGTAAAGATGGTTTCCATCCTAATTCATTTTGCAATTTTGTTGAGTCGATTGCATAACGCAAATCGTGGCCAGCTCTATCGGTTACATAAGTAATTAGTTTTTGACTGGTTCCTTTTTCACGGCCTAATTTTTCGTCCATGATGTTGCACAATAATTTAATGACATCGATGTTCGTCCATTCATTATGCCCTCCAATATTATAAGTGTTACCTACAGCTGCTTGATGAAAGATAAGATCAATGGCTTTTGCATGGTCTTCAACAAATAACCAATCGCGCACGTTTTCACCTTTACCATAAATTGGTAAGGGTTTATTTTGTTTAATGTTATTTATACAAAGCGGAATTAATTTTTCAGGAAAATGAAAAGGTCCATAATTATTTGAACAATTGGAAATAACACATGGTAATTTATATGTATCAAAATAAGCGCGCACAAAATGATCAGAACTTGCTTTGGAAGCGGAATATGGACTGTGAGGATCATAAGCGGTAGACTCAGTAAATAGGCCTGTTTCGTCTAAAGAACCATACACTTCATCTGTACTGATATGATAAAATTTTGTAAAAGAATTAGGGTCAACTTTATATAATTCTTTAGCAGCATTTAATAAATTTACAGTTCCAATGACGTTTGTATAAACAAATTCTAATGGACTTGTAATGCTTCTATCAACATGACTTTCTGCTGCTAGATGAATAACGGCGTTAAATTTTTTCTCAAAAAATAATTTATTTATAAAATCTGCTTCAACAATATCGCCTTTTATAAAAGAGTAGTTCGGTTTAGACTCAACATCGCGAAGGTTAGCCAAATTACCAGCATAGGTTAATTTATCTAAGTTAAAAATCGAATAATTTGGATATTTATTTACGAATAATCGCACTAGGTGAGAACCTATAAAACCTGCTCCGCCAGTAATTAATATTTTCATGTGCTAAAGAATTTATTTTTTTATTTGTTAGTGAACCATCAAGTTCAGTCGTATATATTTTTATCAGATGCTAAACAGGGTATTTCATATGTGTTTTGTTATGTAATTTTTAAATTTATTCAATAGTATTTAAATCTTGTTTTTAAAACAGGTTAAGAGATTGTAAATTCTTCGCACTTGCTGGCTCAAATGTGTACTACACATTTGCCCTATTCGTGCTTCG
>JBKDJY010000202.1:0-10554 GCA_046345275.1 Bacteroidota bacterium | reverse complement strand
TGAACACAACTCTTGATAGCCTGAAATCTCAAAAAACTCAACTAATTCTGCTGGAAAAATCTTTTCTAAAAATTGTTTGTCGATAACCATGTTTTTTTTAGCAAATATAGTTTATCCCCAGATATTAGGTGTGATCCATTTTATATCTAATAAATCTATTCATTATGAAAACGTTAAGTATCCTTTCAATCGTATCACTAATACTTTTTTCGAGCTGTGCAATTATTAGACCAGGCCAGGTAGGTGTTAAACAAAAACTAGGTCGTTTATCAGATAAGGCTAATTTAAGAGGGCCAGTATTCTATAATCCTTTTGTTTCAAAAGTAATAAGAGTATCCATACAAACTAATAATTTAGAATTAAGCTTAAGCTTGCCAAGTAAAGAAGGGTTAAGTATTAATTCACAAATATCAATTTTGTATAAATTAAATCAAGATCGTGTTCCAGAAATTATTAGAAATATTGGTTTAAGATATGAAACAATTATAGCGAATGTTTTTAGATCCGCTTCGGCTGATGTTTGCGCTCAATATTTTGCTAAAGATTTACATTCGGGTTTAAGATCAGAAATCGAAAAAGCCATTAAAATAAAAATGATGGAAATTTTAAATTCTCAAGGCATTGAAATTGATGCTGTATTAATGAAAAGCATTCAATTACCTCAAGGTTTAGCTAATTCTATTGAACAAAAGTTGCAAGCAGAACAAGATGTGATGAGAATGGAATTTACTTTAAAGCAAGCAAAACTTGAGGCTGATCGTAAAATTATTGAGGCTAAAGGAACAAGCGATGCTCAAAAAATAATTTCAGAAGGTTTAACCAATGAAATTATTAAAATTAGAAGTATTGAAGCATTTATGGAACTTTCCAAATCACCCAATACCAAAATAATTGTTACTGATGGTAAAACACCATTTTTAATTAATCAATAAAAATAACAGCGAACAATTCAATTTCTTGTATTATGAAAACATCAAATTCCAATATTAAAGCATTAATAGCTGTTATAGGATTAATAGCTACATGTATTTTGATAGCCTGTATTGTACTTCATACTAATCCTTTTATTTTAGCAGATTCTATCATTGATTTTGCAATACACCATTATTTTTTAATGGGATTTATTAGCTTAATTACAATGACGTTTTGTTTAAAACTATATTATACTATTGATGATAATTTAGAGAAATCATATATTTCAAAACAACCTGGTGGACCTACAAGAATTGCAAAAAGACGTAAGAAAACTCAATTATTAAGAGAATTATTGAGTTTTAAAGCATACAATTCTAAAAGTAAATTAATTGATAAGACAGAAATACTTCAATTAAAATTTTTAAAGGAAGATGTGTTAAAAACAGAAAATGATCTTAAAAATAGACTTGAAGTGCTACATAGAGCAGTGAAACTAGGAAATTCAGAAAAGCACAAAGTTAAGATCTTTTTTAAAGATAGGTATTCAAATAAACATGTAGAAACAACTATTTGGAATTTAGATGCAAAACATGTTACTTTAAAAGGTGGAATCACGATTCCGGTATCAAGTATTTTTAAAATTGAATTTTAAACCTCATTTATGGAGAAAGTAGAAAAATCTTATCATGATTATGTTATTAAAGACGGAAAATTTATTGGAAAATTTGACGACATGTACCTTGATGTAAATGATCCTTGGATGCAATCCTCTCAACCTAATAAATATTCTAGAATGGCAGGAATACTACATTTAAAAAACAATAATATTAAATCTGTTTTAGAATGCGGTTGTGGTTTAGGATATTATGCTGATTGGATTTTTAAAGAAACTGGCATTGTGCCAAAAAGTGTTGATATATCTTTTGCAGCTATTGAAAAAGCAAAAATATTATTTCCAAAACTTGATTTTGAAGTATCTGATATCACTAAAGAACTAGTAAAGTTTAAAAACTACGAATGCGTGATGTTATCTGAAATTATTTGGTACATTTTACCTTCATTAAATGATGTATTTGAAGTGCTTAAAACACATTTTAAAGGAAAATATTTAATTGTGAATCAAGTTTTTTATAAAGGTTCTCAAAAATATGGAGTAGAATATTTTACAAATTTAGAGGAATTTATTAACTATGTTCCTTTTACACTAATTGGGAAATGTGAAGCAACTGCTATTAATGAAAGTACAATTGAAACATCAACAATTTTCAAGATATAATTCACGAAAAAAATAAACATCCAAAATTAACCTTTCATTTTTTCAATCAACTTCGTTGTCGAAAATCCATCTACTAATTGAATAGTAATTACTTTACCCCCTTTTGCTGTAACTACATCATAACCTACAATATCTTCTGCTTTATAATCATTTCCTTTTACTAAAACATCTGGCTGAACAAAACTAATAAGCTCTAATGGAGTATCCTCATCAAACAATACAATGGCATCTATACATTCTAAACCTGCTAATATTGTTGCTCTAGTTTCCTGAGAATTAATTGGTCTTTCGGGCGATTTGCCTAAACGTTTTTCCGCACTCAAGATTTTCAATCGTTTTTTTAAAATGAAATGATTAGCTATACTAATGTGTAATATGAATTTCTATTTTTTCATTTAATTTTCATCTACTCATTCATTTTAGTTCTTTAATGCTTTCCCGACTACCCAAATAAAAAAAATAACTCCTAGCAAAGAACACAGTAAAATAATTACAAATTGTTTTTTATTTGGAATTACATTTCGATTTTCAACTTTGTAAGAATTTTTTAAAAGCTTATGTAAGCCAAGTTTTTCGCGTAAATATTTAATTTCTTCATCATAGCTCATTCCAGTATTAACAGCAAAAAAATCTTCTTTCAAGTTCTTGATATAAAACCTACTTCTGCTACAAAAATCAAGTTTTGCATTATCAATTTGATAATAATTACTGTAAATAATCCATTCATCGCCATTTCTTAATTCAAGTTTACAAGCATCTTCATTATTAAAAAAGATTTTAAAATTTTGGCCAATCATTCCCTTGTATAACTCATGAACCGAAAAAAAAGCTTCACTTTTTTTACCATTCATTTTTAAAAAATGAATTTTTCCCTTAAAGATAATGTCATATTTATTTAACTCATTTTGATTTAATGCCGTTAAAGGACATTGACAAGCGTTAGCAGTTTTAAAGAAAATTAAAAAAATAAAAATAAAAAAGTGGAATTTCATATACCTAAATGATTGTTTTTTTATTTGTCAGTTGGAATAATCAGTTTAGTCATTTGTGTTGGTGCTTGATTCAAAACATGAATGTTTTATATTAAACCTTCATTAGTTTTACAAATTGTAAAGTTGCTTCTAATTCTTGATACATCACTTTATCTTCTTTAATAAAAGGAATTATTTTTCTATAATCTTTTAATAAATTTTCGATAACAGCAGATGATTTAAGAGGCCTTCTAAATTCTATTGCTTGAGCCGCATTAAACAATTCAATAGACAATAATTTTTCTACATTTTCAATAATTTTGTAACACTTTACAGCAGCATTGGCACCCATACTGACGTGGTCTTCTTGTCCGTTGCTCGAAACAATGCTATCAACACTTGCAGGGGAACATAATTGTTTGTTTTGACTTACAATACTGGCGGCAGAATATTGTGTAATCATAAAGCCAGAATTTAAACCTGGTTCAACAGCTAAAAAAGAGGGTAATTTCCTTACGCCTGATATTAATTGAAAAACGCGTCTTTCAGAAATGCTTCCCAATTCTGCAATTGCAATGGATAAAAAATCTAAAGAAATTGCCAAAGGTTGTCCATGAAAATTTCCACCTGAAATAATTTCATCTTCTTTTGGAAAAATAGTAGGGTTATCTGTTACTGAATTTATTTCAACATCAAACACTGAACTAACATAATTTGTTGCATCTTTCGTTGCGCCATGAACTTGCGGAATACATCTAAATGAATATGGATCTTGAACATGCGTCTTATCTTGCGCTAATATTTCGCTGTCTTTTAAATTTTTTAAAATAGATCTTGCTGTTTGCAACTGACCTTCATGTGGACGAATCAAATGAATGTGATCTTTAAATGGTTCGGAAATTCCATCAAATGCATCTATAGAAATGGATGCAATTAAATCAGCAAGTACATTTAATCTTTTTGATTTTATTAAACTCCAAACTCCATAAGCGCCCATAAATTGGGTCCCATTGAGCAATGCTAAACCTTCTTTACTCTTTAAAACAATTGGTTCTAATTTTAAACGATTCAAAACTTCTGAAGATTTATATTTATTCCCTTGATAATTTACTTCTCCTAAGCCTAATAATGGAAGGCTTAAGTGTGCTAATGGTGCTAAGTCTCCCGAAGCCCCCAAAGAGCCTTGATTATATACAATAGGATAAATATGATGATTATAAAAATCAACCAATCGCTCAACTGTTTGTAATTGTACGCCACTTTTTCCATACGATAAAGATTGTATTTTTAATAAAAGCATTAAGCGTACAATTTCTAATGGCACTTCTTCACCCATCCCACAAGCGTGAGACATAACCAAATTTTTTTGTAATTGTTCTAATTCGGTTTCAGGAATCAAAACTTTGCATAATGCACCAAATCCAGAATTGATACCATATATAGCTGTTTTTTGATTAGCCATTTTCTTATCTAAATATTCCCGACAATTCACAATGTCAGTTTTTACCTTTTCAGATAAAATGAGTTTTTCATTAGAGTCTAAAATAGATTGTATGTCGGAGATGCTAATTTGCTTATGATTTGAAATTTCGTACATATAATAGTTTAAAAAAAATATTTAAAGATTATTTTAAAATTGTAACTGTTACTAAGAGTTATATTTTATGTTTTTTGGGCTTTTAAAAACCTTTGCTTTCCACTCATATCTTTTAAAATTTCAACAGATTTAAATATGCTTGATAAATCTGCATATCGCATAACATCCTCGGCAAATAAAGGATTTAATTCGAAAAACAGAAATCCTTTATCAGAAAGTGAATGTAAGCATAAATCAATAATTTTTTTATAAAAAATAATTGGATTGTTTTCTTCTACAAATAAAGCGATGTTTGGCTCAAAATTTAAAACTCTTTCATCCATTAATTTTGATTCTGATTTTAAAACGTATGGCGGATTACTGACAATGACATCAAATTTATAATCTTGAAAATTATTAATATTAAAAATATCTTCAACATAAAAATCAACATCAACTTGATTTAATGAAGCATTTAAAATAGAAGTTTCAATTGCACTTGTTGAAATATCAATGCCAGATGCCTTGGCCAACTTCAATTTTTTTTTCAAGGCAATGGGAATACATCCTGAACCTGTTCCGATATCTATAATTCTATACGGATTTTTAAATTCAGACTGTATTGTATGAATAATAATATCTACTAATTCCTCTGTTTCTGGTCTTGGAATTAAAACGGAGTGATTGAGTTTAAATTTAAGATTGTAAAATATGGATTCATCTAAGATATATTGAATTGGTTTACCTGTTTTAAGTTCATGACAAGTATTATAAATATTGATTAACTCAGATTGATTGATTCGATTGTGTATTTTAGTTTTTACATTTTGTTTTGAAAAAGATAAATAGTACTCGCATACCAACTCAAAAATTGCATTCAACTCTTCGTGATCATATATATCAATAAGTTCAGTTTGATAATATTTTAATAATTCTGATAATTGATTTGAAGCGATTTTCATTAAAAATTAAAATAGATTTTTTTTAATTTTCATTAAACAGTTTTTCTAAACTAAACATTTCATCTCTCAAACGAGCAGCTTGCATAAAATCCATTTCTTTTGAAGCTTTTAGCATGGCTGTTTTTAGTTTTGTAATTTGTTTTTTTAATTCATCTTTACTCATATACTGAACTACTGGGTCGGCAGCTGCTGTATAACTATCGTTATCAACATAAGTCATGACTAACTTTCCATTATAACTCACTTCAATTCCAGGCTCATTGGGTTGTATCAATCTTTTTTTACCAGCTTGTTTTGGTGTGATGCCATTTTTATAATTATACTCAATTTGTTTTTTACGTCGTCGTTCAGTTTCATCAATTGTAATCCGCATACTGTCTGTTATTTTATCTGCATACATAATTACTTTTCCATTTACATTTCGAGCAGCCCTACCTGATGTTTGCACCAAACTTCTTACATTTCTTAAAAATCCTTCTTTATCAGCATCTAAAATACAAACCAATGAAACCTCTGGTAAATCTAAGCCTTCTCTTAATAAATTAATTCCAATTAAAACATCAAACATACCAACGCGCAATTGACGCAAAATTTCAACACGTTCTAAGGTATCCACTTCACTGTGAATGTAACGACAACGAATTTGTAATTTAGTTAAGTATTTTGATAATTCTTCGGCCATTCGCTTAGTAAGGGTTGTTACTAAAACACGTTCGTCTCTTTCAACCGTTTTATGAATTTCCGATAATAAATCGTCAACTTGATTCCCTGCTGGCCTCACTTCAATCATTGGATCCAAAATGCCAGTTGGCCTTACCAGTTGTTCAACAATAATCCCACCAGCTTTCTCTAATTCATATTCGGCAGGTGTTGCAGAAATATAAATAGATTGATTAATTAAAGATTCAAATTCTTCAAATTTTAAAGGACGATTATCAAATGCTGATGGTAATCTAAATCCATATTCAACTAAATTTTGTTTTCTTGAGTAATCACCTCCAAACATCGCTCTGATTTGCGGAATGGTTGCGTGACTTTCATCAATCATAATTAAATAGTCTTCTGGAAAATAATCCATCAAACAAAATGGCCTGGTGCCAGCTTGCCTACCATCCATGTAACGCGAATAATTTTCAATACCGCTGCAATAACCTAATTCACGCATCATTTCTAAATCATAATTGACACGCTCTTCAATTCGCTTAGCTTCTAATTCTTTTCCTTGTGATTTTAAAAACGCAACATGTTTTATTAAATCTTCCTGAATTGAAACCATTGCTTTCTGCAGAGTATCAGGCGCAGTAACAAAAATATTAGCAGGGTAAATTGTAAAAGCATTAAACTTCTGAATAATAGAGCCATTCTTATCATCAAACGTTTCTATTGATTCGATTTCATCTCCAAAAAAACAAATACGCACACTGTAGTCGGCATAAGATAAACTAATATCAACGGTATCGCCTTTTACTCGAAAAGTGCTACGTTTAAAATCTTCTGTGGTTCGAGAATAAAGAGCACTAACAAGTTGATGTAAAAATTTATTGCGGGAAATAATTTGACCCACTGAAATACCAATGATGTTTGATTTAAAATCGGTGGGATTTCCCATCCCATAAATACAAGAAACAGAGCATACAACAATCACATCTCTTCTGCCAGATAATAAAGCTGATGTAGCGCTTAAACGCAATTTTTCAATCTCATCATTTATTTGTAAATCTTTTTCTATGTATGTTCCCGTAGTCGGCAGAAATGCTTCGGGCTGATAGTAATCATAATAACTCACAAAATATTCGACAGCATTATCTGGAAAAAATTGTTTGAACTCACTATATAATTGAGCCGCTAATGTTTTATTATGACTTAAAATTAAAGTTGGTTTATTTACTTGATGAATGACATTTGCCGCAGTAAATGTTTTTCCAGATCCTGTAACACCTAATAAAACTTGATGTTTAGAGAAAGTATTTAAGCCTTCTACCAATTGTTTTATGGCTTCTGGTTGATCGCCTGTAGGTTGAAATTCGGATATGAGTTTAAATGACACTTCCTAAAGATATGATTTTTAGAGACGAGAAAACAATAAAACAAAGTGTCTAGTTTTTTATGCTCTTCATAATTTCGTCAAGCTGCGCAAAATCTTTACATTTAACTTCACGTGCTTTAGAACCTTCAAATTGTCCAATGATTCCTGCTGCTTCTAATTGATCTACAATTCGGCCAGCTCTATTGTATCCTAATTTTAATTTACGTTGTAAAAAAGATGCAGAGCCTTGTTGAAATTGAACCACTAACTTTGCCGCTTCATCAAACATCTTATCCCTTTCGCTTAAATCAATTTCATCTTTTCCACTTTCCCCATCTTCACCCACATACTCAGGCAATAAAAATGCAGAAGGGTAAGCCCTTTGTGAACCAATAAATTCAGTAATTTTTTCAGCTTCAGGCGTATCAACAAAGGCGCATTGTATCCGGATTAAATCATTTCCTGTGCTCAATAGCATATCCCCTCTTCCTATTAATTGTTCTGCGCCTCCAACATCTAAAATGGTTCTTGAATCTATTTTACTTGTAACCCTAAAGGCAATACGAGCTGGGAAATTGGCTTTAATGGTTCCAGTAATGATATTGACCGATGGCCTTTGTGTTGCAATAATCAAATGAATCCCAATGGCACGGGCCAACTGAGCTAAACGGGCAATGGGTGTTTCTACCTCCTTACCAGCAGTCATAATTAAATCCGCAAACTCATCAACTACTAAGACGATGTAGGGTAAATATTTATGTCCTTCGTTGGGATTTAATTTTCGGTTAATAAATTTAACATTATACTCTTTAATGTTTCTCACTTGTGCATCTTGCAAAAGCGCATATCGGTTGTCCATTTCGATGCACAACGAATTCAAAGTATGAATAACTTTTGTATTATCAGTAATAATGGCTTCTTCAGAGTTTGGAAGTTTTGCTAAAAAATGTCTTTCAATTTTATTAAACAATGTCAATTCCACTTTTTTGGGATCTATTAAAACAAATTTAATCTGTGCAGGATGCTTTTTATATAATAAAGAAACTAGTATGGCATTTAAACCTACAGACTTACCTTGACCTGTAGCGCCAGCCAATAATAAGTGAGGCATCTTTGCCAAATCTGCAATAAATATTTCATTATTAATTGTTTTTCCCAATGCTATTGGCAAGTCATGTGTGGTATTTTGAAATTTTTCGGACGTTATAATATTTCTCATCGGAACCATTTCTGGCGTTTGGTTCGGTACTTCAATACCAATTGTTCCTCTACCTGGAATTGGCGCAATAATTCGAATACCAAGGGCAGCCAAACTTAAAGCAATATCATCTTCTAAGTTTTTAATTTTAGAAATACGCACACCTGGCGCAGGAACAATTTCGTATAACGTAACCGTTGGGCCTACGGTAGCAGATATTCTTTCAATATCAATTCCGTAATTCTTTAGGGTTTTAACAATTTTATCTTTGTTTGCTACCAATTCTTCATTATTAACCTTACCATTGCCCGTTCCATAATCAATTAATAATTCAAAGCTTGGAAATTGATAATGACCTAAATCTAGTGTCGGGTCGTATTGACCAAACTCTTCAACCAACATGGCAGCTTTTATCTCATCATCCAACGTGATGCTATTTTCTTTTGGTTCTTCTTTTACAAAATCAAGCTCATTAATTGTTTCATCAGAATTTGAATTAATAATTTCAAACTCTAAATTTTCAGGATCAATTTTTTGTGCAGCGTTTATATCATCAGAATCATTAGGCGCTAAAGCATTATCTTCTAAATTTTTATTAATAACCTCGTAAATAAATTCGAGTTCATTATTTGTTTGCTTTTTTTCTTGATTAAATACCGTTGATGCATGAGGATTAATGATTGGTTCATTTATTTCCTCATCAATGTAATCTTCTTCGTTTAAATTTGGTAGCACGTTTTTTTGAATGTTAAACGACAGATTGATGCTCAATACTAAAAACGCCAACATTGTGAATACCAAAAACACTAAAGTGCCTATATTTCCTATATAATTTAGCAATTGTTGATTTAAAATATAACCATAGCCTCCACCCAAAAAATAAAGCTTATCACGAATCATAAAAGACAATGCTAAACTTGACCAAACCATGATGAAAAGCCATTTTGCATTAAATAGAGAAGGTTTATTAAATTGTCTCCCCAATAGTTTTTGAATTCCAAAAATAAATAAAACAGGTACTAATATAAATGAAGAAACGCCAAACCATTTGTAAATTAAGAAATGTGACTCAATAGCCCCAAATTTTCCTAACCAGTTATATACTTTTGTTTCTTCTGAAAAAAGAGTTGAAAGGTTTGAAAATAATTTATCTTGATCCAATTGCCACGTGAATAAATAAGAAACACATGAAATTAAAATGGAAGTACCAACTAAAATTAAAAATAAACCAATTAATTTTTGAGTTTGCTCTAACTTATAAACGTCAACAATCTTAGCCCAGCCTAATTTTTCGTGAGATGAATTTTTTTCAATTGTTTTTTTAGATTCTGAATTATTTAAAGAGGGGTTTTTCGATGCCTTAGATTTATTTTTCGTGTTTGAAATTACTTCCTCAATATTGTTCTTTTCAACCGTATTTAATTCATTAACAGTTTCAGCTTCAGGTTTTTCTCTAAATTTATTTTTTGTAGTAGCCATCGTTATAACAGATAAATATACTGGAGTTTCCCCATTATTCTAATCAAAGTTAAAAAATAATTGGAACTCATTGGGCGGTTTTGATTTTTTATTAATAGGTGCGTTAGATGATTTGAGTAAATTGTAGATGCCATCAGCCATAGAATAGCAA
>JBKDJY010000201.1:0-14464 GCA_046345275.1 Bacteroidota bacterium | reverse complement strand
CGTTTACTACCCTTAAAAAATTAAGCAACTACCTAGCTAAAATAATAACAAAAATAATTAATAAGAAGGTGGTAAAAAGTATTTGTGGATTTGATTATTTACAATTCTTTTTTTAGACTATTATATAATTGCTAATGGTATGATTTTTGATTTCATCTTGTTTGTTTATTAGAAATGAATAAATGAGAATACAAGACAAGTAAATTGTCATGTAAAAAAACTAAACGCTAAGTGATGAAACCGAAGGCGGACCTCTGTTTGAGAAAGTTGAGGGAACTTGAAAATAATAATGTTCGAATACTTTTAAATAGTCACTAGTAATTTCTTTGCTAAAATACGCCGTTAAGTATGTTTGAAATGAATGTGGAGAAACTGTATGATGGTCGCACAAGCTACATTTTTCAGCCGTTATGGTAATGTGTGTTTTGTGTTGGCAATTGTTGTCTTTGTGAGAATAATAAATTGATTTTTCGCAAGGAGTTGCTTTTTCGTATCAGGCTATATTTAATTTGTGGTGGTGAAATAAAATAGATGAACTGTTACTGAATAGATAAGCCAGTAAGAGCAATAACGCTTTGTATTGTATGTTGTGGCTTTTCTTCAAAATTTTTTGCTGAAACGATGCCTTAAATTTAGTGATATTTTTTAACGGACTGAAAAAATTAAGAATTTTATTTAATTAAACTATTTTGTTTTACTTCTTCCAAAAGTTGAACTTTGGCTTTTGCTTTATTTTTTAAAGGTATAAAATGTCCATTTCCAATTTTAGAAATTTCTTTTAAATTCTTTAACGCCTCTTTATCTTCGCCAAAAGCTAAGGTTGTTAATATAATTTGTTTTTGTTGCTTTCTTAATATATAAGTTTTTTGATCATCTTCATCAAACCTAAATTTCCCATCTGTTGCCAGCATAATTTGGTTATTTCCTCCTTCTATATAATTGAGTAAAGCAAAATCTAAACTATATAAAATTGCTTTTTTTCCCTTGGTAATTCCTTTGGCCTTTATTAAATCAACAACCTGATGCAATTGATTTTTATTTGACCCACTTACGCCATTTACCAGTGTTTTTACAGAATCAGCATAAGTTATAAATGTTATTTTATCAGATGTTCGCAAAGCATCTATCAAATAATGTAAAGCGTATTGCATTACTTTAAGTTTACTGGTATCCTTCATTGAGCTTGATACATCTACTAAAAAAATGATATTATTTGGTTTATAAAAATCATCATCTAATTCATTGGATAACTCAGGTATTGACGCACTTGGTGTTAATTTTTTTGATTCAATGCTAACTTGATTGCTTGGCTTATATTTTGAAGTATCAACAGTGTGATCTGGAATTTTATTTGAACGGTCTAAAGGTTTATTTGTTTGAGAAACAACAATCGGTTCAATTGTTTTAACTCCAGCGCCGTTTGGTTTTTTAAAATAAAAACAGGCTGTTTTATCATCACTTTTAATTGATTTAATAATTCCTTTAATTTCTATTTTAAATGGCAATCCATCTGCACTGGTAATTAAATTAATGACTTTGCTAAATTTTCCTATTTGTTCAGGAATAAATTCAACAACAATAATAGCCGTATCATTTTCCTTTATTGTTTTCTTTGAGGTTTGAATGCTTATTCCTTTTTCAGCATCAGCTCTCAATAAATATAAGTTTTTAGCTTGTTTATTTGAAATAATGAAATCTACTTTTACTTTATAAATATTTTCAACTGTTCCAATGTCCTTGCTCTTAGCATCAATGTTTATTAAACTATTCTGCGAAAACAGATTTAAACTGCATAATAAAACTATAATAGCAATCACATATTTGGAGGAAAAATTCATCCTGAAAATTATTTTATTTTTTCGTTGTTTAAATGTCGGTTAAAGTCTCGCTTTGTTTTCTTAAGCATATTATCATCAAATGCTTTTTCTAAATCTATCCCTGTTTGATTGGCAATGCAAATCAATACAAACAAAACATCAGCTAATTCATCTTCTAATTTTACTAATTTATCAGATTCTTTTTCACTTTGTTCACCATACCTTCTCGCCATAATGCGAGCTACCTCGCCTACTTCTTCCATCAAAATGGCGGTATTGGTTAGCTCACTAAAATATTTAACACCATATTTTTTTATCCAATCATCAACAATGTTTTGTTTTTGTTTTAACGACATATTTTTTTTATGATTTATTTTTTAATCGAATCATCTTGATATTTTTCAATAATGGCTTTTACCAATTTGTGCCTAATCACATCTATTGACGTCAGTTCGATGAAATCAATTCCTTTGGTACTTTTGAGTAGCCTCACTGCCTGACTTAAACCTGAGGCTTGATTTCTTGGAAGATCTTGTTGAGTGAGGTCTCCTGTAATAATAAATTTTGCATTGGCACCCATGCGGGTTAAAAACATTTTCATTTGGCTTTCGGTTGTGTTTTGCGCTTCATCTAAAATAACAAAAGCGTTATCCAATGTGCGCCCTCGCATAAAAGCCAGAGGAGCAATTTGAATAATATTGGCTTCAATGTAGTGGTTTAATTTTTCCAAAGGAATCATATCAAATAAAGCATCATATAGGGGTTGCATATATGGATCTAACTTTTCTTTCAAATCACCAGGCAAAAAACCTAAATTTTCACCTGCTTCCACTGCGGGTCTGGTTAAAATAATACGTTTGACTTCTTTATTTTTTAATGCCTTTACAGCTAAAGCAACTGCTGTGTATGTCTTTCCAGTACCTGCGGGACCAATGGCAAAAAGCATATCATTTTTATAAATGGAAGCAATCATTTTTTTTTGATTATCAGTTCGGGCTTTGATTACCAACCCATTATTTCCAAACAAAATAATTTCAGTATTGATAGCTTCTGCCTTCTCTTGAATCAAATTATCTCCAGTTTGACCTAATAATCGCTCAATGGCGATGTCCGTTAATATTCCATTCTTATGATAGTAATCGATTAATAAATTTAATTTTTTTATAAATGATTCGATTTCTAAATTTTCACCAATTGCTTTAATTGAATAACCACGAGCTACTATTTTTAATTTTGGAAAAAAGTTTTTGATGACATTCAGTTTAACATCATTTACACCATAAATTTCAACAGGTTCCACACTGTCTATTGTTATTGTTTTTTCAATCATTTACAAATTATTTTAATAAACATTTTTTAATTGAGAACTTTCAAAAAACTTGTTAATAATCGTGTTAATCAATATTAGTTTTTATATAAATGTAAGCCTAAAATTATATTTACTTTTAATATTAGTTTAAAAAGTTTTCAATATGCAACTTATTACCATTACAACTGATTTGGGGTATCGCGACCCTTATTTGGCCATGGTAAAAGGTTTAATTTATTGGCAACAACCTAATTGTAAAATTATAGATTTAGCTTGTGATGTGAATCATCATGCACATAAAGAAGGGGCTTTTGCTTTAAAGTCTGCCATCCCCTATTTTCCAGAAAACACCATTCATTTATTTGCAATAAAAAGTTTAAGTTCTTCTGAAACTAATTCAAATTTGGGGATAGATAACAAAAGATATTTGATTACTAAATTTAAAAATCAGTTTATAATTTGTCCTGATAACGGTCTGTTTACATTAATCGATAAAGAGTTTAACGAACAAGTTTATCAGCTCTATTTTGAAAGCGGAGTTCAACATCCTTTTTATTTAAGAGATATTTTTGTTGACGTGGCATTAAAAATTATGTCAAAATTAGACATCAAAGAATTTAGTTTGCCTACTGAAGATTACTGCAAAAGCTATAACTTTGAAAGTTTTACAACTCCTTCGAATTTGCAAGGAAAAGTATTGTATGAAGATGATTTTGGAAATTTAATTACAAGTATTACTAAAAAAGAATTTGAGAAAGCAGTTGGCAATAAACGTTTTTCAATAGAATTACCATCAAGTAGAATCGAAAAAATTTATGATACTTATGATGATGTTAAACATGGTGATGTGGTTTGTTTTTTTAATTCAATGAATTTATTGGAAATAGCCTTAAACGGTCAATCCGCCACTAAAATTGTCATCAGTAAAACCGTTTTTGAAAAATATAACATTGATAAAATAATTATAGAAATTTATGGTTAAGCGATTTGTAAAAATGACATTTAAACCTGAATCGATTGAAGAATTCTTGGTTTTATTTAATTCTAAAAAAGAACTCATTGCAGCGGTTGAAGGCTGCATATTTGTTGAATTGCTGCAAGACATCAACAATCCAACTATTTTTTTTACGTTCAGTTTATGGCACAACGAAAGTTACATTGAAGCTTACCGCCACTCTGATTTATTTAAAGAAGTTTGGAATAAAACCAAAATATTATTTGGTGATAAACCAGAAGCATGGAGTTTACAAGACGTTAAATAAATTTAATAATTACTATATCATGGCTTCATTAGCAATCATTATAAAAACAGTACTTTTACTTAAACCCTTTCATTAAGATGGTAACCATTGCGATTGTATTATTAACTGTTGGCTTTTCTATTTATGCCATGAATAATCCCGAATTAAAATATAAATACATTTTTCATCCTTACTCAATTGCTCACAATCATCAGCATTATCGATTTTTATCTCATGCTTTTTTGCATGCCAATTATATTCATTTGGCATTTAATATGTATGCGCTATGGATGTTTGGACCAATTATTGAAGAAAAAATATTACCCCTATTAATGGGTACGCCATCTGAACCAAATAAAAAATTGGGGGTTGCCATGTATATTTTATTGTACACTGGTGCAATTTATGCCTCATCGATTTCTGAATATTATAAGAATAAAAATAATTCAAACTATACTTCATTAGGAGCCAGTGGCGCAGTAAATGCTTTAATTTTTTGTTTCATTGCATGTCTTCCTTTTTCCTCACTAGGATTCTTTTTTATTCCTATGCCTGCTTGGGTTTTTGGAATCTTATATTTAGGAATTAGTTATTTCTTAAGTAAGCGAGATACTGGAAATGATGCTGTTGATCGGATTGGCCATGAAGCTCATTTTTGGGGCGCCATATTTGGTATTGCATTTGCACTCATCTTTGGATTACTAAATCAAGATGTTTATTTTCAACTCATCAAAAATCGTTAGCATGAGGGTCACATTTTTGGGGACAGGCACATCTCAAGGCGTTCCAATTTTATGCTGCGAGTGCGAAGTTTGTAAATCATCGAACTCAAAAGACAAGCGATTGCGCTCATCGATTCTCATTGAAAGCGAAACAACAAAAGTTGTCATTGATTCAGGGCCAGATTTTCGACAGCAATTATTGCGACAAAATTTAAAGTCATTAGACGCTGTGGTTTTTACGCATGAACACAAAGACCATATTGCAGGCTTAGATGAAGTGAAAGCTTTTAATTATTTTAATAACAAGCGCATGCCTGTTTATGCCACAAAGAGGGTTCAAGAAGCAATTAAGCGCGAATTCGCCTATATTTTTTCTGACGAAAGATATCCAGGAATTCCAGAAGTGGATTTGTTTACCATCACAGATCAATCTTTTAACGTCAATGACATTTCATTGTTGCCAATACAAGTAATGCATTACTTCATTCCTGTTAAAGCCTATCGGGTAAATAATTTTACTTACATTACGGATGCCAATTATATTTCGGAGGAGGAAAAAGAAAAAATTAAAGGCTCTGAAATAATTGTGGTTAATGCGCTTAGAAAAGAAAATCATGTGTCGCATTTTACTTTTCATGAAGCTATTAAATTAATGGAAGAGCTCAATCCTAAAAAGGCTTACTTTACGCATATTTCTCATCAATTGGGTTTACACGACAACGTCTCAAAAGAATTACCCAAATTTATTGAACTAGCTTATGATGGTTTACAAATTGAAATCTAACTGAATCAAAAAAAAACTTTAAGTATTATCAGAGAATGAAATACCCATGTTTGCCTCAAGCACCAACAAAAATGACTAAACTGGGTATTCCATATGGTAATAAAAAATAATAATTTTGACTTATGAAAATTGCCTTGATATTTTTTTATATCCTCATTTTTCAAATGTCAAATTGCTTTGCACAGCTATCTGACTTTGAACAACAGGAGTTTATTAAAGTTGAAGATTCATTGTTAAAAATTGCTCCAAGGGTTTTTTTTAGTAAAAAAGAATCTTATCGGTTTGAATCCAATAAAAATTTACTGAGTTACTGGTCATCTATTTTACAAAATGAAAAATCGTTTTCGTTTCCTTTTGATAGTTTAATAAATAAAAAATATGTTTCTGTTTTAACTTCTCCTGATAAAAAGTTTAGAATCATTACTTGGAATTTATATAAAGACGATGGCACTTATGCTTACTTTGGCTTTTTGCAAGTAAATAATCGTAAAACCTTAAAAAAAAGTTTATTTAAAAAGGAAACAATTTTTGTTTATGAGCTTTTTCCGCTGATTGACAAATCGGGTTCAGTCAAAAATCCAGAAAGTTATATTGGCGAGCCAAGTAAATGGTTTGGCATGTTGTATGTAGATATTATAAAATCTGATGAGGAGTATTACACACTCATCGGATGGGATGGAAATGATAAACTCACGCAACGAAAATTCATTGATATACTTTATTTTAAACCTGATGGGACGCCTATTTTCGGAAAAGATGTTTTTAAATTTCCTGGTAAATTTGCAAAGCGCATTATGTTTGAATATGCAAGTGAAGTGGCAATGTCACTGAGATATCATGAAAATAAAAAACAAATTATATTTAGTCATTTAGCTCCAAATAATTTAGATCCTTTGCTGGAAGGACAATTTCAGTATTACGGGCCTGATGGAAGTTTTGATGCACTCAATATTAAAAAAGGAAAGTGGGACTACGAAGCAGATATTGATGTTAAAAATATAAAAAGTAAAAACGATCAAGTGAAAAAGCCTAATCCAGATAAGCAAACGCCCATCTACAAACCTTGATAATTCTTACAAATTAGATTTTTAATCAGATTATATTTAACAACCTTAACATAAAATTTAATCTATTTCATATCATTTAAAATATTACTGGTTTCATAGATGTAATTATCTTTAGCAATATTTTTAACCCATTTAATTTCTTTGTTAAGTTTTATGGTATCAGTGCCAATGATTTCCTTATCAACGGAAAGTGCATCTGCAGAAAAACCTGATATATCAAGTTTTAAATTATCATACTTTTTATTTTGCTCTCGAATTTTACTTAATTCCGAGCGATACGTTTCTAATTTTAAATGATATTTTGTATCATCTTTTTTTGCCTTCAATTCCTTGGCTTCAGTTTCAATTAATTTAAAAGCTGCATTTTTTTTAACACGTTCCAAACTATATTTTTTTAACTTATCATAATTGATTAAAGTATATTCTACATAATTAGCTTTAGAAATTTCATCCCATGGCATTGGGTAATCCATTTCTTTTTCACCAATTTCTAAAAGTTCGTAAGGATCTGGTAAATTAATATCTGGTTTCACACCTTTCAATTGAGTAGCGCCACCATTAATCCTATAAAACTTCTGCATGGTTATTTTTACCGAACCCAATGGAAGTAAGCTATCAAACTGATGCATCACATATTGGTCTAAATCAAGAAATGATTGAACAGTTCCCTTTCCATAACTTTGTGTGCCAACAATGATGCCTCTTTTATAATCCTGAATTGCTGCTGCTAAAATTTCTGACGCAGATGCCGAGCCATGATTAATCATAATGGCCAATGGCCCATCCCAAACTACTTTAGAATATTTATTTTCCATGATATTCGGAAGACCTGATTTTCCTTTTACTTGAACCACTGGTCCTTTATTTACAAATAAGCCGACCATTTCAACAACTTCCTGAAGTGACCCACCCCCATTATCTCTCAAATCAATCACAATTCCTTCAACGCCCTCTTTTTTGAGTTTTTCAATTTCTTTTTTAACATCATCCGAACATTTATGTGCCCCGTTGCGTGTAAAATCAGCATAAAACATGGGTAAATAAATATACCCAACTTTCTTTTTATTATTTAGGATAGCAGATTTTGCATAGGTTTCATCAATCTCAATCACATCTCTGATAATGCTAATAACTTTAAATGAAGCATCAGGTTTTTTTACCGTTAACCTTACTTCTGTACCTTTTTTTCCTTTAATCAAATCAATGGCATCATCCATTTCCATATTTGTAATATCAACCGGTTCATTGATGCCTTGTGCCACTTTATAAATTTCATCCCCAGCTTTTAACTCTCCTTGTTTGAATGATGGAGAACCTACAATAATTTCAGAAACTTTTAAAATGCCGTCTTTTGATTGCAATCGTGCGCCTATTCCTTCAAATTGTCCACTCATACTTTGATCAAATCTCTTTTTATCTTTTGGGGCAAAGTATTCGGTATGGGGATCATATAATCCAGTAATTGTATTTAAAAAAATACTATATCTTTCTTTTGGTGATACTTTGGATAACCTTTTAAACCAATCTTCATTTGCCTTTATGGTTTTGCGGCGCGCATCTACTTCTAAACTATCAAATGATTTTTCAATAAATGAGGTATCCTTTTTTGTTTTCGCTTTTTCCTGATTCGTTAATGCTTCATCCAAGCGACTCAATACTTGATATTTCAGCATCTTAGCCCATTCAATTTTCAATTCATTGATTGAAGTAGCGTAAGCTGTTTTATCACCATCCGTTTCATATTCCTCATCAACCGAAAAATCAAGAGGCTTTGATAAAATTTCTCTGGTCCAATTTTCTTTTTCTTTGATGCGATCGTTAATAATTTTAAGGGATAAATTATAAAATTCTAAACTTCCACTTTTAATCTCATCATCAATTTTTTGTTTGTATGCAGATAATGTATCAACATCTCCTTGCAATAAAAATTTTTTACTTGCATCCAAACGCCTTATATAAAGCGAATAAACTTTTTCGCTAAATTCATCATTAATCTTTAACGGATTATAATGAGCTTGCTCAAGGGATGACATCAGCATCTCTAACAACAAACGATTTTTCCCAAATTGATAAAGGGCAAATGAAGATAAGCTAACAACAGTAAATACTAAAAGTAGCTTCGAAATTTTTCTATAAATCATGTCCAAATTTATTTATTTTAATTAAGTAAAGTGTACAAATTATAACGAATAATAACCGTTAAAAATATAATTTATGATTGTTTAAAGTTTGTTAATAGTTGTAATGGAGAAGGCTATGCTAAAATCCTACATTTAATTTCTATAAATTTAATACATTTTTTTACCATGATAGATTTTACGCGTTCTCAATTAACACATTTTGTGATTCATTTTGTTGGCAATAAAGGTTTAGGCGAAGAATTAACACTCAGCGAAAAGCATATTGAAATATCAGATATTTTCTTAAAAGATACTGTGATGCGTTACTTAACTTCTCCTTTTAAAACGGATATTTATTATCAATTTAAATCTAAAAACGACATGCATTATCATGACGTGAATGGATACGTGAAAGATATCTTTAAATCACAATCTGGTTTTATAGATCATAGCAAGAAGATTGCTGAACATCTCTATTACCAATCCATGCATCCAAAAATAAAAGGTGGAGAATTTTATGTTTGTTACTTTAAAGATTGCATGCTTGATGGAGAATTATGCGATGCAGTTGGCTTATTTAAAACAGAAAATAAAGACACTTACTTAAAAGTATTTCAACACCTTGATAATATTGAGATAGAATGCGATAATGGCATCAATATTAATAAGCTCGATAAAGGCTGTTTGATATTTAATACAGATAAAGAAGAAGGTTATAAAATAAGCATCGTTGACACAAATAATAAAATTGCAGATTGTGCTTATTACTGGGTAGAAGACTTTTTAAATTTAAAAATAAAGCAAAACGCATATTTTCATACCAATAATTTTATTGAAACTTGTAAAGGATTTTGCGAAGAAGTGCTCACTGAAAACAATAACGTTTCCAAACAAGATCAGATGATGATGCTTAATAAAAGCACCAGTTTTTTTAAAGAAAAAGATAATTTTAATTTGAAAGAATTTGAAAACGAAATTTTGTCTCAACCTGAGATAAAGGAGGCATTTACCGATTACCGAAAAACCTATAATGATAAAATGGAATTAACTGCCATCGATGATTTTGAAATCTCACCAACTGCCGTTAAAAAAAATCAAAAATACATGAAGAGTGTTGTAAAGCTCGATAAGAACTTCCACATATATGTTCATGGAAGGCATGACTATGTTGAAAAGGGTTATGACGAAAATAAAGGTTTAAAATATTATAAACTTTATTATAACAGTGAAGATTATTCCAAGTCATAATCAATCGAGTGAAATGTAAAGGGTTGCTTCAAGCACCAAAATAATTGACCAACTGGGCATCATATATCACTACAATTTTAGATACATCCAATCGGGTAAATCATTAGATTTATAACCAATTTTAAGAATGACATTGCATAAACAACTTAGAGGTATCTTCTATTAATTACTAACTTATCAATCTCAATTCTTACTTTCGTCTACTTAATCATTAACAACTATTTAATTTTTAACCATCCTTTTTTTAAGAACGTTAAAACTTTTACAAAACTAAAATTGTAATTTTTTTTATAAGCTACTCCTCAATCACAAATTTTTTGAGGACTCGATGCTCATTGCTATTAAAATATTTTAATGATAAAAAAATTAGCGTCTATGGAATTTACATCAATGTTAAACGCTTCACCATTTTTTAAATTAACGTTGTTTAGTGTGAGTATTTTTTGCCCAAAAATCGTATACACTTCAATCGTGACATTGTCAAAGTTTTGGTTGCTGCTGATGCTTAAAACTTTATTTTCTTTGTTGACTGTGCTTAAAATTTTACTTGTTGGTAAAGACCGCACAAAATAATTGAGGAAAACTGGCAAACATGTGGTATTAACAATTGGTCCAGCTTGATGCACGGTTTTATCTAGATCAACTTGCTCGAGTTTATAATAATAAATGGAATCATATTCTAAATTCTTATCTACGAACTCGTATTGATTAACCGTGTAGCTATTTACACTTCCTTTCACTCTAGCAATAGGTGGTTCCGAAAAATCAAGCTGATTTGTACTTCTGTATAAAAGGAATGAATCACAATTGATTTCAGCGGATGTGGTCCACTTAATCTTAGCTTGATGATCGGCGATACAAGTGACTGATAAACTAGTAAGATGAATGGGCAAGAAAAAGGTATTTGAGATGCTTGGGTTAAGGGCTAATTTATTCACTAAGAGAATGACTTGATTAATGGAGTCTTTTGGGCTGTGTGCAAATAAACCCAGACCAGGGTTATAAGTGCGAGAAACTAAATAAATATGGTTAGGATTTGAGATAGATGAAACATGGGTAAGGCCTGAGCTCATATCCCTAAAATTCAGCCGATTGGCTTCGCCATGGCTAAAAAGTTTCATTTGGCTGAAAAGAGCCATACAAAAAAGGACAATAAATGTTGTTTTATAAATAAAGTCTAAATTTTTTTTCATGATTTTAGTTTTATTTTTTTTTTAATTATCGAAAGTAAGGAAAGTTTTCGAAAATTAACAACACATTTAAATAACCTTAAAATCCGCAAGGGTTAAATTTGTTATTTTAAAATTTATTTTTTAAGCTCAATTCTTACTCCTGTTTGCTTAATCCTTAACAACTATTTAATTTTTAACTATCCTTTTTTTTCCTAAATTTAGTGCTTTATTTTTTATGAAATATCCATGTTTGCTTCAAGCAAAAAACAAATGACCAAACTGGGTATTCCATATAACCATAAAAAATAATAACTTAGAAATATGAAAAATCAATATTGTATCATAATGGCAGGTGGTGTTGGAACAAGATTTTGGCCATTGAGTACAACCAATCACCCAAAACAATTTTTAGATATTCTTGCAACTGGAAGAACCCTGATACAGCAAACATTTGATAGATTTATTGAACTTTGTCCTCCAGAAAACATCTATGTTGTCACCAGCCATCAATACGAAACCCTAGTCAGCGAACAATTACCACATATTCCAAAACAAAATATATTAACAGAGCCATCGCGCAAAAACACTGCGCCTTGTGTAGCTTATGCGAGCTATAAAATCCATCAACTAAATCCAAATGCAATTATGGTTGTAGCGCCATCTGATCATTTGATTACAAAAGATGATGTATTTGTGAAAGCGATTAAATCATGTTTTGCTAAAGCCAAAGCAGAAGATTGTTTAATAACCCTTGGCATCAAGCCAACCAGAGCCGATTCGGGATATGGATATATTCAATTTATAAATAAACCTTCAAACGAAAAAGATAAACGCATTTATAAAGTAAAAACTTTTACTGAAAAGCCAGATATTGAAATGGCTAAGTTTTTTATTGAAAGTGGTGACTTTTTATGGAATAGCGGTATTTTTATTTGGAGTGCAAAAAGTATTATAAAGGCCTTTGAAAAACATGATGCCGAATTGTCCAATCTGTTTAAAGAAGGAATTAATTTTTATAACACCGATCAAGAAAAAGAATTTATTGATAAGGCTTACAAAACCTGTAAAAATGATTCCATCGATTATAGCGTCATGGAAAAAGCAGAGAATGTTTATGTAAGATCTTCTATCATTGGTTGGAGCGATTTAGGAACCTACGGATCTTTATTTAACCATATTAAACATGACAAAGGAAATAATGCCTTAATTGGAAAAAATATTTTGCAATATGACTGCGAAGGTTGTATTGTAAATATGCCTAAAGATAAATTAGTTGTTTTACAAGGTTTAGAAAATTATATCGTTGTAGAGTCTGACGGAGTTTTAATGATTTGCAAAAAAGAAAACGAACAGCAAATTCGAAATTTTGTGAACGATGTTAAAGTTCAAAAAGGAGACAAATTTGTTTAGGCGTATTTTATTTCATGCCATGATATAAATGACTCAAATACCCACTTACTCAAAAAATATAAATAAATTAATCATAGTAGCTGCATTAGGCTATTTTGTTGACATTTATGATTTGGTTCTATTTGGCATGGAACGTGTTTCAAGCTTAACGGAGATTTTGAGAGAAACAACTTTACCTGAAGCCCAATTTCCAAATATCGATGAGCAAGTTAAAAAAATTGGTATAAGTTTAATGAACTGGCAAATGTTTGGCATGTTATTAGGCGGCATTTTTTGGGGAGTATTAGGGGATAAGAAAGGCAGACTTAACGTTTTGTTTGGATCAATCTTCGTGTACTCAGTAGCTAATATTTTAAACGGATTGATTCATAGCACAGATTTGTACGCCCTTTTGCGTTTTGTGTCTGGCTTCGGACTAGCTGGTGAATTAGGCGCAGGCATCACACTTGTAAGCGAAAGCATGAGCAAAGAAAAAAGAGGAAATGGCGCAACCATTGTAGCTTCAGTTGGTTTATTTGGCGCAGTGGTTGCTGGAACCGTTGGCATGATGATTGGTAATTGGCGTATGTCTTACATTATTGGGGGAGTTATGGGCATTTTACTGTTGTTTTTACGAATAGGAGTTTTGGAATCAGCCATGTTTAAAGAAGTAAAATTTAATTCGGTGTCAAAAGGAAATTTTTTATCCTTATTCAAAACCAAACACCGTTTTATGAAGTTTATAACCATTATTTTGGTCGCATTGCCTGTGTGGTATGTCATGGCCATTTTAATTACTTTGTGTCCGGAGTTAATGAAGAGTTTAAACATGGAAATACCTCCTAAAAATGCACGTTTAGCCATGACACTTGCTTATGCAGGCATTACAATTGGTGATATAGCGAGTGGCCTAATCTCTCAAAAATTACGAAGCAGAAAAAAATCATTGATTTTATTTTTGGGATTAGCTTTTTTATTTAGCATTTGTTATTTCACATTTGCTAAACAATCTCAATTTTTATTTTACACCGTTGTTGTTTTAATTGGTTTTGCAACAGGTTATTGGGCTGTGTTTGTTTCAACAGCTTCCGAATTATTTGGCACCAATCTAAGAGCTACCGTCACAACCAGCGTTCCTAACTTTGTAAGAGGTGGCACCATTATCATTAATACCTTGTTTATTTATTTTGCTAATAGTTTAAATTTCGGTAACATTTATTCCGCAGTTATTGTAGGTCTCATCATATTTTCATTAAGCCTTTGGGCTTGGTATCATTTAGAAGAAACCTTTGGTAAAGATTTAGATTATGTTGAAGAGTAAATCTAAGCCCCTGCAACGCACACAACAAATCAATATATTTGTTTTGATGAGCGGAGATAATTATAAAATTGCAGACTAACAGCTTACATATTTTTTTACATAAACCGTTATTGAATTCTTAGTTTCTGGCAATGCTTGGACAAACTCCAGGGCAACCGCATAAATAACATCTCATAGTCAATAAGTTATAAAAGGACTTAGCTTTATTAAAGTAATAAAATCTGTATTTGTATTATAAAAAACACAAATGGATTTTGTTAAACATTTTTCAGGA
>JBKDJY010000200.1:0-10121 GCA_046345275.1 Bacteroidota bacterium | reverse complement strand
GTGCAGTATTAATAGTAACTGTAATTAATTTTAAGGTTCTTTCAATGACAATTTTAGAAATGCTACCTTTTGGAAGACGCACTTTTAAATATTCGCGAATTTGTGTGTCTTCAACTAATTTATCAGCGTAATTTCTTCCGCCAAACCAGTTAGAATCCCATCCTTTAATAACTCCTAAACGTAAACCTATTGGATTTGCTTTTTGTCCCATTTCCTTATCTTAATTTTTATTATCTTCTTTAATTATAGCTGAAGCTTTTCTTTGAGCTTTTTTACTTTCGGGAGCAACCGTTCCAACTTCAAGTGTTACGTGGTTTGAACGTTTTCTAATCCTATATCCACGACCTTGAGGTGCTGTGCGCAAACGCTTTGCCATTAAAGCACTATCAACTTTAACGGAAGTCACAAATAACGTATTTTCTTCAGCACTTACTCCTGTTTTGGCTTCATAATTGGCAATAGCTGATTTTAAAACTTTTTCCAAACGACCAGATGCCTCTCTTGTGTTAAATTTTAAAATGTTTAAAGCTTTATATGCTTCAATTCCCCTCACTAAATCTGCAACTTGACGCATTTTACGAGGAGATGTAGGGCAACTGTTTAGTTTAGCAACATAAATACTTTTATTTGCTTCCTTACGTGCCTCAGCTGCTAATCTTTTTCTTTTACCCATGACTTAATTTCTTAATCAACTAATTATTTCTTATTATTACCTGAATGACCTTTAAATTGGCGAGTGATTGAAAATTCACCTAACTTATGCCCTACCATATTTTCTGTGCAGTAAACTGGTATAAATTTATTTCCGTTATGAACCGCAAAAGTATGTCCAACCATTTCTGGATAAATCACAGACCGACGCGCCCATGTTTTTAAAACAGTTTTTTTGTTGCTCTCGTTTAATTGAGCAACTTTTTTTTCTAAATTGTGGTCAATAAAAGGACCTTTTTTTAATGATCTTGCCATTTTTTATTTTTTTGTTTTGAACCTAATTAATTTTTGCAGATTTCTTCAATAAATTAATTGGCCATTAAACGTTAATGATTATTTTGATCTTCTTTTGATAATATGTTGATTTGAAGATTTTGCTTTATACCGAGTTTTATATCCCTTAGAAGGAATGCCGTTACGAGAGCGCGACTGTCCACCTGATGCACGGCCTTCACCTCCACCCATAGGATGATCAACAGGATTCATTGCTACTGCACGTGTGCGGGAGCGACGCCCTAACCAGCGGCTACGGCCAGCTTTCCCACTTATTTCCAAACTGTGATCAGGATTAGATGTTGCTCCAATTGTAGCTTTACAAGTAACCAAAATCATTCTAACCTCACCAGAAGGCATACGTAAAATCGCATATTTACCATCACGAGCGGTTAATTGTGCAAATGCTCCAGCACTACGAGCCATTGCCCCACCTTGCCCTGGTCTTAATTCAATATTCGAAATAATTGTTCCTAATGGAATATCAGATAAAAATAAACAATTACCAACTTCTGGAGTTGCAGTTGCTCCTGATAGAACCTTTTTACCAACTTCTAAACCTTGTGGAGCAATGATGTAACGTTTTTCACCATCTTTATATTGAATTAATGCAATTCGAGATGTTCTATTAGGATCATATTCAATGGACGCAACTGTTCCTTCAATGCCATCTTTATTTCTTTTAAAATCGATGATTCTATATTGTTTTTTATGCCCACCACCAATATTACGAATGGTCATTTTACCTGTATTATCACGGCCTCCGCTATTTTTAACAGGAGTTAATAAACTTTTCTCAGGGATATTAGTAGTAATATCTGAATTATCAGTTGCTATTTTAAAACGTTGACTTGGAGTCAGAGGTCTAAACTTTTTTAATGCCATTTTCTTTTTCTTTTATCAGATTAAATATTAGCGTAAAAATCAATCACTTCGCCTGCTTTTAATGTAACAAAAGCTCTTTTTGAACGATTTACTCGACCAATTGCAATGCCACGAGTGGTATTGCGAGTTTTTACCTTACCAACGTATTGTTGTGTATTTACTGAATCAACTTTTACAGCGTACAGTTCTTCAACTGCTTTTTTAATTTGTAATTTGTTGGCGCTTTTTTCAACCACAAAACCATAGCGATTCAACTTCTCGGCCAAAGAAGTCATCTTTTCGGTAATGATTGGTTTTACTAATATTCCCATTTTATTTGTTTAATAATGATTCTAATACTTTAACAGAACTTTCTACTAATATGATTGATTGCGAATTAACAATGTCATAAGTATTTAAGTCTGTGGCTTTTACTACTTTAGCTCCCTGTAAATTTCGGGACGACAAATATACGTTATTATTCGTATCACCCAACACCAACAGTGTTTTTTTATCCGATAAATTTAAGTTTTTGATTAAATCAACATAACTTTTAGTTTTTGGAGCTTCAAAAGTAAAATCTTCTAAAACGGTAATAGCATTTTCTTTAGCTTTATAAGATAAGGCTGAAACACGTGCTAATACTTTTACTTTTTTATTTAATTTAAAAGAATAATCTCTTGGACGAGGACCGAATGCGCGTCCACCACCTATGAAAACTGGCGACTTCATTGAACCTGCACGAGCCCCACCAGTTCCCTTTTGTTTTTTTAATTTTTTAGTTGTTCTAGCAATTTCAGCACGTTCTTTCGACTTGTGAGTCCCCTGACGTTGAGCTGCTAAATAATGTTTAACATCTAAATATATACTGTGATCACTAGGTTCTGAGCCAAAAATCACATCCGCTAAATCTATTTTTTTAGCAGTCTTTTTTCCACTTATGTTTAATACTTCTACTTGCATGATTACTTTTGGATTGTAACGTAAGACCCCTTAGCACCTGGAATTGAACCTTTAACTAAAAGGAGGTTTTTTTCAGGCAATATTTTAACTACTATTAGATTTTGTATTTTTTTTCTATCTCCACCAAGTCTTCCAGCCATACGCATGCCTTTAAATACACGTGAAGGATCAGAAGAAGCGCCTAATGACCCAGGTGCTCTTGAACGATCATGTTGACCGTGAGTAGTACCACCTACTCCACCAAAACCGTGACGTTTTACAACGCCTTGAAATCCTTTTCCTTTTGATGTCCCAACAACATCAACATATTCACCTTCTGCAAATAAATCAACTTTGATGACATCTCCTAAGTTTTTTGTTTCTTCAAAAGAACGGAATTCAACAATTTTACGTTTAGGTGTAGTTTTTGATAATTCAAAATGTCCCTTCATTGCTGATGAGGTGTGTTTTTCTTTTTTTTCATCAAAAGCTAGCTGTAAAGCCGAATAACCATCTTTTTCATTGGTTTTTACTTGTGTAACGACACAAGGACCAACTTCTATAACTGTGCATGGCACATATTTGCCATTGGCATCGAAGAAGCTCGTCATTCCTATTTTTTTACCAATCAATCCAGACATTTGTTAATTTTTATTTTATTAATTATTACTTTGAGTTTAATGTTGTAAAACTTTACCTAAGGTTAAACCTTAATTTCTACTTCTACTCCGCTAGGCAATTCTAATTTCATTAATGCATCAACTGTTTTTGAAGATGAACTATAAATATCTATCAGACGCTTATAATCGCAAACCTGAAATTGCTCACGGGCTTTTTTATTAACATGCGGTGAACGCAAAACAGTAAATATTCTTTTGTTTGTGGGCAATGGGATTGGACCATTAACCACTGCTCCAGTCAATTTAACTGTTTTTACGATTTTTTCAGCTGATTTATCAACCAAGTTATAGTCGTATGATTTTAATTTTATTCTAATTCTTTGGCTCATATAAAGAACGGTTTATATTTTTAGTTAGTACAATTAATTATGCTTTTTCTGTTTTACCTTTTGCCTTCGCAATAACATCTGCTGCAACGTTAGCAGGAGCATCTGCATAGTGAGAAAACTCCATTGTTGAAGTTGCACGACCCGATGTTAAAGTACGTAACTGAGTTACATAACCAAACATTTCGGAAAGAGGAACTTTTGCTTTGATCACTTGAGAGTTATTTTTAGAATCCATCCCTTCAATTTGCCCACGGCGACGATTTAAATCACCCACAACATCACCCATATTTTGTTCAGGGGTTAAAATTTCAACTTTCATAATTGGCTCCATCAAAACAGGCTTGCATTTTGTTAATGCTTCACGGTATGCTGATCTAGCACAAATTTCAAAAGATAATGAATCAGAATCGACAGCATGGAAAGAACCATCAATTAAACGAACTTTTAAACTATCTAAAGGATATCCTGCTAAAACACCGTTTAACATGGATGCTTTAAATCCTTTTTCAACAGATGGAATAAATTCACGAGGAATTGAACCACCTGATATTTCATTCACAAATTGTAAATCTGATTTTGTACGATCAAAATCAGCATCAACAGGACCTAATACTACCTTAATATCGGCAAATTTACCACGACCTCCCGTTTGCTTTTTATAGACTTCACGGTGCTCGTATGAAGCTGATATGGCTTCTTTATATGATACTTGAGGTTCTCCTTGATTTACTTCTACTTTAAATTCTCGTTTTAAACGATCAACAATAATTTCTAAATGCAATTCTCCCATCCCTGAAATAATGGTTTGACCAGAATCTTCATCTGTGTGAACACGGAAAGTAGGATCTTCTTCAGCCAATTTATGTAAACCCACTCCCAAACGGTCCAAATCTCCTTGTGTTTTTGGCTCAATTGCGATTCCGATTACTGGCTCAGGGAAATTCATTGCTTCCAATACAATGGGATGTTTTTCATCACATAAAGTATCGCCTGTTTTAATATCTTTAAATCCAACTGCTGCACCAATATCCCCTGCTTCTATGAACTCAACTGGATTTTGTTTATTTGCATGCATTTGAAAAATACGAGAAATACGTTCTTTGTTACCCGAACGGGTATTTAACACGTATGATCCTGCATCTAAACGACCTGAATAAGCACGGAAAAAACACAAACGACCAACAAAAGGATCAGTTGCTATTTTAAATGCCAATGCCGTAAAAGGATCTTTAACATCTGGTATACGAGATACTTCTGCTCCTGTTTCAGGATGTGTTCCTTTTGTTTCAGGCTTATCTAATGGAGATGGCATTAATTCCATAACTAAATCCAACATCGTTTGTACACCTTTGTTTTTGAAAGATGAACCGCAAACCATTGGAACAATCTTGTTCGCAACACATGCTTTACGCAATGCATCTAAAACTTCTCTTTCAGTGATGGTTTCTGGAGCATCAAAAAACTTCTCCATAATTTTATCATCAAATTCAGAAACTGCTTCTAACATTTTCTCTCTCCATTCAGTAGCTTCTGCTAATATATCTGCTGGAATAGGAACTTCTTTAAAAGTCATTCCTTTATCGTGTTCATTCCAAACAATTCCGCGGAAATTAATTAAATCAACAACCCCTATAAAGTTTTCTTCAGATCCAATAGGAATCTGAAGAGGAACTGCATTACCTCCTAATATTTCACGGGTTTGAGCAACCACTTTTAAAAAATCTGCTCCTTGACGATCCATTTTATTAACGAATCCCAATCGCGTAACATTATAATTATCAGCTAAACGCCAGTTTGTTTCAGATTGAGGCTCAACGCCATCAACTGCTGAAAATAAAAATACTAAACCGTCTAAAACACGTAATGAACGATTCACCTCCACAGTAAAGTCAACGTGGCCAGGCGTATCAATTATATTTATTTTGTAATTATTATCACGGTATTTCCAAAAACAAGTTGTTGCAGCAGAGGTAATAGTAATACCACGTTCTTGCTCTTGTGCCATCCAATCCATTGTGGCTGCACCTTCATGCACTTCACCAATTTTATGGTTTACTCCTGTATAATAAAGAATACGCTCAGTTGTTGTTGTTTTACCAGCATCAATGTGAGCAGCGATTCCAATATTTCTCGTATATCTTAAGTCCATTTTGGTTTAGAATCTAAAGTGTGAAAATGCCTTATTAGCTTCCGCCATTTTATGAATATCTTCCTTCTTCTTAAAAGCTGCACCTTCTTCTTTGGAAGCTGCAACAATTTCTCCAGCTAATTTTTGAGCCATAGATTTTTCATTGCGTTTGCGTGCATATGTAATGATCCATTTAATAGCCAATGCTAATTTTCTTTCTGGGCGAACCTCAGATGGAATTTGAAAAGTAGCACCACCAACGCGGCGAGATCGAACTTCAACCTGCGGTGTAACATTTGCTAATCCTTTTTTAAAAACTTCTAATCCATCTTCATTGGTACGTTTAGCAACAATCTCCAAACTTTCGTGAAAAATTGTAGATGCAGTGTTTTTTTTACCGCTGTACATGAGACTATTTAAAAATCGTGTAACCAATATATCGTTGTATACTGGATCTGGTAATAAAATTCTTTTTTTAGCTGTTGACTTCCTCATTGGTTAAAATCTACTTATTTTTTAAAACTTATTTTTTCTTCGCACCTTTTGCTGGAGCAGCTACTGCACCTGCTTTAGGGCGTTTGGTTCCATATTTTGAACGTTGTTGCTTTCTTCCTTCAACACCTGCGGTATCCAAAGACCCACGAACGATGTGATAACGAACTCCAGGTAAATCTTTAACACGACCCCCACGAACCAAAACGATGCTATGCTCTTGTAAATTATGCCCCTCACCTGGTATATAAGCTATAATTTCCTCTTTGTTTGTTAAACGAACTTTTGCAACTTTACGCATGGCAGAGTTAGGTTTTTTAGGCGTAGTTGTATACACACGCGTACATACGCCACGGCGTTGTGGACAAGAATCCAAAGCGGCAGATTTACTTTTGTTAGGTGCTTTAAAGCGACCTTTTCTTACTAATTGACTTATAGTTGGCATGTTTAACCTTTTGTATTAGTTGATTTCACTGTTATCATTGCAAACCCATGTTTTTGGGGACGGCAAAGTTACCATAATTTTGTTACCATGCAAAAAAAATGTTAGAAAAAAGTGCCTTTTAGGTAATTTATTTGATTATTTGTTAATAAGTTTCTTAATTTAACTGGATTTTTGATAATTCTCTTTTAAATTTTTGCAGTTAAATGCTTTGTATTTTATCACTTGATAAAAAAGCCTAAACACTTTTTTTACTCACTTTCAAATTAAATCGAAGCAATTACATGTATAGCTAAAATTGGGTTAATTTGGGTTTAAGCCAAAATTGATCGTCAGAAAAAATCCTATTTGTTAGTTTGTTTTAAAAACTCTTGAATCAATTGCTCATCTGTTTTTCCCAAACTTTTCAAACAAGCCTTAGAATCACGTTCCCATGGCGAGTTTGGATAATCTTTAATTATCTGCTTATAAATTTCTTCAGCTTTGGACTCGTTGTTTAATTTAATTGCATCATCGTAAAGTTGAGCAAGTAAAAACAGAGCAACGCCACGGTTTCTAAACAGAGGAAAATCATCTGAACATTTTTTATAGAAAATTTCTGATTGTTGAAATTTGCCGACTGATTGAGCTACCTGCCCTGCTTTTAATAAAAATAAAGGCGCTAAGCTATCACTCGGGCATGCAGAAGAATAATTGTTGAAAGCATTCATTGCAATTTCTGCTAACTCATAATCCACGGAATTTATTTTTTGCAAAACACTATCTAATCTGCGAGCTTCGGCATAAAGCAATTTACAATCACTTCCCAAAACAATTTTTGCAGAATCATTTTTCAAAGAATCTTCT
Organism: Bacteroidota bacterium; assembly: GCA_046345275.1. GTDB lineage: Bacteria > Bacteroidota > Bacteroidia > B-17B0 > Aurantibacillaceae > UBA4416. The sequence goes on along the minus strand of JBKDJY010000200.1, from coordinate 2,414 downwards.
TTTTTCTCAATTTGGTTTACACATGAATTTATGAGGATAATCAAAGAAAATAAAGCAGTAATTTTTTTAAACATCATTTTATTTTTTCGGAATAAATACTTTTGTTTTGTAATCAGCTTTAAATTTTCCTTTGCTAATATCTGTTAACTTACCACTAATCATTTTACGTTTAAAAGGGCTAATTTTATCAGTAAACAAAAGGCCTTCAATATGATCGTATTCATGCTGGATAATGCGCGCAATGATTCCACTATAAGTTTCTTTATGTTTTTTAAAATGCTCGTCGTAATATTCAATTGTAATAATTGATTTACGAAAAACATCCTCTCTAATTTTAGGAATACTTAAACAACCCTCATTAAATTTCCAATCTTCTCCTTCTTGTTTTGTAATAATGGCGTTTATAAATGTTTTTTTAAATCCACTAATTTCTTTTAATTGCTCCGCTGTAAATTCTGGTTCCTCGTCATCATCTATTTTAGCAAATGGGCTTGCATCAACTATGAAAACGCGAATCGCTTTTCCTACTTGCGGAGCAGCTAAACCAACGCCGTTAGCTGCATACATGGTTTCGTACATGTTTTGAATGAAAGGCAATACGTTTTCGTGCGATTTTTCAATGTCAACACATTTTTTTCTTAAAACAGGATCACCGTATACCACTATTGGTAATATCATACTTTTAGGATTGATGAATTAAAACTTAATTTTTATAAAATATTTTAAAACTTAAAATTAATTTAACGCGTATAATTCGGCGCCTCTCTGGTAATGACTACATTATGGGGGTGACTTTCTTTATAACCAGCGGCCGTTATTTTTATAAATTTAGCTGATTGCAATGTTTTAATATCTTTGGCACCACAATAACCCATCCCCGCTCTTAAACCTCCTATTAATTGATACATTACTTCTGCTAAATGTCCTTTAAAAGGCACTCTTCCACTAATTCCTTCAGGAACTAGTTTTTTAATATCATCTTCCATATCTTGAAAGTATCTATCTTTCGAACCTTTTTGCATCGCTTCAAGTGAACCCATTCCTCTATAGGCTTTAAATTGACGACCTTCAAGGATAATGGTTTCTCCAGGACTTTCTTCCACGCCTGCAAACATTCCGCCCATCATTACAGTGCTGGCGCCAGCTGCTATTGCTTTTACAATATCTCCTGTAAATCGAATTCCTCCATCGGCAATAATTGGCAATCGACCTTTTAAAGCCTGTGCAACATCCATAATGGCTGATAATTGAGGGACGCCAACGCCTGCTATAATTCTTGTAGTGCAAATTGAACCTGGACCAATACCAACTTTTACGCCATCAGCCCCTGCTTTCATTAAGTCTAATGCGGCCTCGCCTGTAGCAATATTGCCCACAATGACTTGCAATTTGGGATATTTTTTTTTAACAGATTTAAGCATCTCAATTACACCCTTAGAATGGCCATGGGCGGTATCAATAATAATGGCATCTACACCAGCGTTTTGTAAGGCCTCAATTCTTTCCAAAGTATCACCTGTAACACCCACAGCTGCTGCTACTCTTAATCTACCAAGGTCATCTTTTGCTGCATTTGGGCGAACCTTAATTTTAATAATGTCTTTGTAAGTTATTAATCCAGTTAGCTTTTTATTTTTATCTAATATTGGAAGTTTTTCAATTTTGTGATTTTGCAAAACAATTTCTGCTTGTTTCAGAGTAATGCCATGCGTTGCAGTCGTAGCATCTTTTGCTGGAGTCATTACTTCCTTGATAGGTCGCTTTAAATTTTTTTCAAATCTCAAATCTCTATTTGTTACAATGCCTACAAAAATTTTATTTTCATCTACCACTGGCATCCCACCTATTTTATTCTCTGACATAATTTTTAAAACATCACTAATTGTGGCATTTTGTAAAATTGTCAATGGGTCAGTTATTACGCCACTTTCACTGCGTTTTACTTTTCTTACTTGTGCAGCTTGTTCTTCAATGGTCATGTTTTTGTGCAAAACACCAATTCCACCTTCTTGTGCGATGGAAATAGCCAGTTGATATTCAGTAACAGTGTCCATTGCAGCAGAAACAATCGGAGAATTTATTTTAATATTTCTAGAAAATAAGCTAGAAATATTTACCTCACGCGGTAATACCTCTGAGTAGGCGGGAACTAATAAAACGTCATCGTAAGTTAAACCTTCAGGAGCAAATTTATTTGCCTTAAAATCTGTTGCCATAATTTGAATTTTAGATGTAAAATTCGGGCAAAAGTAAGCATAAAATATAATTTTAACTAATTAGAGCTTGCTCAAAAACTCAGAATTTCTTTTTCCCTACTTTTGAGGGCAAAAGTAGGCAAAACCCTTTTAAAATTTTAAGGCGATTTTCGTTGCATCGCTTTTGCCTTCCTTAACGAAACCGCTGATAATTTAAGC
>JBKDJY010000199.1:0-43090 GCA_046345275.1 Bacteroidota bacterium | reverse complement strand
GGAGGGCTTAAATTATCAGCGGTTTCGTTAAGGAAGGCAAAAGCGATGCAACGAAAATCGCCTTAAAATTTTAAAAGGGTTTTGCCTACTTTTGCCCTCAAAAGTAGGGAAAAAGAAATTCTGAGTTTTTGAGCAAGCTCTACTTAAGCTGCTATTTTTTGCTATTTTTGCGTGATGCAAATTCAAGTAATAAAATCTAAGTTACATTGTGTAACTGTTACACAAGCTGAGTTAGACTACATTGGCAGTGTTTCTATTGACGAAAATTTAATGGATGCGGCCAATTTAATTGAAAACGAACAAGTTCACATCTTAAATAAAAACAATGGAAATCGTTTTATTACTTATGTCATAAAAGCAGAAAGAGGTTCAGGCGTGATTTGTTTAAATGGCCCTGCGGCAAAACTAGTGAACATCGGCGATGTCATCATTATTATTTCTTACGCAGGCATGACTTTCGAGGAGGCTAAATCATTTAAACCATGGGTTGTATTTCCTGATACCAATACAAATTCTTTAAAATAGAAATTATATTTCCGAAATTCTCATCCTAATTTCTGATCAACGATTAAGCTAACAGCCATTGGTTGGAAGAAAATAAATAACTTGAGAAATTGATTTTCACTAAAATATAAGTGCATCAAAAAATTAATTTCCTGCTAGTAAAAACATAACGGCCATCCTCACTGCTACGCCATTTTCAACTTGTTCTAAAATAATAGACTGGCTGCTGTCAGCCACATCACTAGAAATTTCTACACCACGATTTATTGGACCTGGATGCATTATCACAATCTTTTTTGAAAGAGAATCTAGGATTGTTTTATTTAGTCCGTATAACATGGTGTATTCCCGAATGGAAGGGAAAAATTTAATATCTTGTCTTTCTAACTGAATGCGCAACATGTTAGCAGCATCACACCATTCCAACGTTTTAAGTAAATCAGTTTCAACTTTTACGCCTAAACTTTCAATGTATTTCGGAATTAAAGTTTTAGGACCACATACTTTAACTTGAGCGCCTAATTTTTGTAGGCTAAATATATTTGATAAAGCCACTCTTGAATGAAGAATATCCCCAATGATGGCTATTTTTTTACCCTTTAAATCTCCTAATTTTTCTTGTAATGAAAAAGCATCGAGTAATGCTTGGGTTGGATGTTCGTGAGCACCATCGCCCGCATTAATGATTTTAGCTTTTACTTTTTTTGCTAAGTAAGAGCAAACTCCTGGACTAGAATGTCTGATCACAATCATATCGACCTTCATTGCTAAAATATTATTAACAGTGTCTGTTAAAGTTTCACCTTTTTTGACTGACGAAGAAGATGCAGAAAAATTGATGATATCTGCGCTCAATCTTTTTTGAGCTAATTCAAATGACAAGCGGGTTCTGGTTGAATTTTCAAAAAATAAATTTGCAACAGTTATGTCCCGGAGTGATGGGACTTTTTTAATGGGGCGATTAATGACTTCTTTAAAATTTTTAGCGGTATCTAATATTAATTCAATATCTTTTTTATTAATATATTTTATTCCTAATAAATGACTAACGCTTAACTGACTCATTTGAATTTTTATAAATATCTTTCTTTAATAATGTTTACATGATGTTGAACGTGTCCACAAATAAAATATCCAAGTGCTAACACACTAACCTCTCCGCTAGCCAATTTTCCCTTTAATGCTAATTCTTTTTCTGATAATTGTTTATATAATAATATGTTTGATAACCTTATTGAATCAAATTCATCCACAAGCATCTGAATATTTGTATTTGATAGATTCGCATTTTTTGCAAATAAATTTTCATCAAAACTTAATGGCTGCTGATTATCGCCTCTTGCAAAACGTAGTGCTCTGTAACCTAAAATCCTTTCTGTGTCTACAAAATGATTAATCACTTGTTTGACTGTCCATTTACCATCATCATAAAAATAGGTTAACTTTAATCTCGGGATTTTTTCTATAAAATCTAATGTAGATTGATGATTTGTTTTAAGGGCAGAAATTACATCAGTTTCTTCAATCAGGTTGATAAATTTTTCAAAGTAAGCCGGATAATCTTTTTTATTTGGTTTCATTTTTATTTGTCAATTAGCGTTACACAATCTTTGCCATCTGTTTCTTTCCAATCAACTTTTACATTTTGAGTTTGAATTGAATCAATAATTAATCCAGTATACTTTGCTTGTATGGGCACATTTCTACTAAACCTTCTATCCACTAAGACAAGCAGCTCAACATCATTTGGCCGTCCAAAAGCGAGCATTGCATCTAAGCCTGCACGGATTGTTCGACCTGTAAATAAAACATCATCAATTAAAATAACATTTTTATCTTCTATGATAAAGTCAATATTGGTTTTGTTGGGTTTCAACTCCTTTTTTCTAAAGTCATCTCTAAAAAAAGTAGTGTCTAAATCACCACAATTGATTTTTGTTTTTAAAATTTTTTCGAGTAACCCTTGTAAACGATGAGCTAAATAAATACCGCGTGGTTGAAGCCCTATAATAACTGAATTACTAAAATCGTTGTGAACTTCTATTAACTGATAACAAAGACGGTTAAGCGTGATTTCTAATTGTTTATTTTCTAATAGAACTCTAGGGTTCACTGATTTGAATTTTTTAAAATTAGTTAATTTTTTTAAATCTAAAAAATATTCTTTTTGCTAGCCTCGGATTATATATTGATGCGGACTTTAAGATAAGTTTGTTTACATAAAAATAGTTTGCGTTCTATCGGGACCGATAGATGTAATGCTAATCGGAACTTCAACTAATTTTTCAATGAATTTTATATAATCAATTAATTCTTTTGGTAATTCGCTTTTTTGAGTCATTTGAGTTAAATCGACATTCCAACCTTTCAAGGTTTCATATACTGGCGTAACATCATACGGATCAATGCTAAAAGGCAAGTAATCAATTTTTTTTCCTTTGTGAAGGTAATGCGTACAAACTTTTAGCGTGTCGAAATCAGATAATATATCTGCTTTCATCATCATTAATTCAGTTACGCCATTAATTGATACTGCATATTTTAGAGCAGGAATATCTAACCATCCGCAGCGACGTGGACGACCAGTAGTGGCCCCAAACTCACGCCCAATTTGCCGAATCTTCTCCCCTACTTCATTTTCTAATTCAGTAGGAAACGGACCACTACCAACACGTGTGCAGTAAGCCTTAAAAATACCAATAACATTACCTATTCTATTAGGAGCAATTCCCAAGCCATTACAAGCGCCTGCACAAATTGTATTGGAAGATGTAACAAAAGGATAAGAGCCAAAATCAATGTCTAATAAAGAACCTTGTGCTCCTTCTGCCAATATTTTTTTTCCATTTTTAATGGCATCATTTATAAAATGTTCGCTGTCAATAAAAGTTAATTTTTTTAATTCCTCAATAGCTGAAAACCAAACTGGTTCGAGCTCAGAAAGGTTGTATTCAAATTTATGAAACTCTAAAATTTGCTTATGTTTTTCTACTAAGGCTAAATATTTTTCTTTAAAGTTAGACGCTTCAATATCTCCGATTCGTAAACCATTACGGCCAGTTTTATCCATGTAAGTTGGTCCGATACCTTTTAAAGTTGAACCAATTTTATCTTTTCCTTTAGAAACTTCGCTAGCTGCATCAATGAGGCGATGTGTTGGTAATATTAAATGGGCGCGTTTACTGATGACTAATTTTTTATTCACTTCAACTCCCATCGCTACCAAAGCATCAATTTCTTTTTTAAAAATAACAGGGTCAATCACAACACCATTACCTACTATATTTAAAGCAGTTGGATGAAATATACCACTTGGGATTGTATGCAAAACATGTTTGATTCCATTAAACTCAAGCGTGTGTCCTGCATTTGGACCGCCCTGAAAACGAGCGATAATATCGTATTTGGGAGTTAATACATCAACTATTTTGCCTTTTCCTTCATCGCCCCATTGTAGGCCTAATAGTACATCTGCTTTAATCATATGTTGGTTGCTTCATTTTTTTCAAAGCGTTCAAATTTACAATTAACATCAAATGAACGCTTAATAACAAATTAACAATTTTAAGATTTTTGAACAAAATTTTGACGATTAAGCAATTTTTACAGAGCTTGATTTAAGATTTTTCTTAGTGTACAACTATCGATATTTCTCTAATGATTTAATTATGATTATTCCTGCACAATTATTTTATTTAAAAATGCGGCAAACCATTTACAGCATTTGAAATGCTTTTTCTTTATTTTCTGCTATTTTAAATAATGTATGAAGCTTTGTTATAATTAATAATTCGTTTATTTTACTATTTACATTATAGATAACGCTGTCTCCACCAGCCAAACGGGTTTTAGTAAGTATTTGAATTAAAACATTTAATCCACTACTGTTTAAATACTTTAAATCTTTAATGTCAATTAAAATTTTATTTACTCCAGTTTCTAAAAGCTCTTCAAAGGCTTTCAATAAATCAATTGCTTGATTTTTATCAATTAATTCACCACTGATGGTTAAAATCTGAATGTTGTTTTCTTCAGTAATTTTGAAACGTAATATCATAGCTTAATTTTTAGTGATTTTTGAAATTCTATTTTTTTTATGTTCGCATTGTCCATTTTCTTTTAATCCTCTGCATTTTGCAAAAAAATTAAGTGAATGGCTTAATACGTCAAAGTTAAGAATATCTTCCGCCATTTTTTGTATTTGCATAATTCTTGGATCACAAAACTCAAATACTTTGTCGCAATCGCTACAGATTAAATGGTCGTGTTGTTTAAACTTATACGCTTTTTCGAACTGGGCCAAATTCTTTCCAAACTGATGTTTGGTAACTAACCCAGCATCCAACAGCAATTCAATATTATTATAAAGCGTGGCTCTGCTGACTCGGTATTTTTTATTTTTCATCATCACATAGAGACTTTCAATATCAAAATGCCCATCATGAGAATAAATTTCATTTAATATTGCAAAGCGTTCAGAGGTTCTTCGGTGACTATTTTTTTCTAAATAGTCAGTAAAAATTTTCACAACCGCTTCTTTAATATCGTTTATCATCTTCTGTGTTAATTGTTATCTACCCTCATGACATTGGTAACACCCTTTACCTTTTTCATGCTTTCAATCAAATAGTTTAAATGTTTTGCGTCGTGTACATAAACCATTATTGTTCCATCAAATATACCATCTTCTGTATCAAAACTAATGGATCGCATGTTAATATTTAATTGACTCGAAATAATTTTTGTAATGTTATTTACTAGTCCCAATTCATCTGTTCCTTTAATTTTTATGCCTGCTAAAAATGAAATTAAATGATCATTGTTCCATTTAGCTTTAACCACTCTGTAGGCGTAATTTGAAAGCAACTTAACAGCATTTGGACAATTAATACGGTGTATTTTTATGCCTTGATTTACAGTTACAAATCCAAAAACATCATCGCCTGGGATTGGGCTGCAACAAGGAGACAAAGCATAATCTAATTTTTGCATATCGTCGCCAATTACCAACATATCAGACCTTCCTCTAACATTGGTGACAAGCTCCTCTATTTTATTTTCTTTTTTCTTTGGTTTATATTTTTCAGGGTGTAACTTAAAATCAACAAACTCCTTAATTTCTTTAAAATCAACATTACCTAAAGCTGCCCTGTAAAACAATTCACTTGAAGATGGGAGTTTTAAAAATGTAACAAACTCTTTCACATTTTGAATGGTAAAATCCAATTTGGATTTATAAAACTTCTTTTCTAAAATTTCTTTCCCTTCTTCAGCAACTTTTCTTCTATTTTCTTTTAGTGCACTTTTTATTTTTGATTTTGCCCTTGCGGTTACAACATAGTTAATCCAATCTTCTTTTGGCGTTTGTTTGGCAGATGTCAAGATCTCTACTTGATCACCACTTTTTAATTGATAACTTAATGGAACGAGTTTGTGATTTGCTTTTGCGCCAATGCAGTGTTCTCCAACTTTTGTATGAATTTCAAACGCAAAATCTAAAGCTGTTGCAGTGACTGGTAGATTTTTCATTTCGCCTTTTGGCGTAAAAACAAAAATTTCGTCCGCAAATAAATTTAATTTAAAATCATCAATAAACTCGAGTGCGTTTGGATCTGGATTATCAAGCATTTCGCGAATACGACGTAGCCAATTTTCTAAATTACTTTCTTTTTCTGCTGCCGCATCCTTATACTTCCAATGTGCCGCATAACCCATTTCCGCTAATTCATCCATTCGGGTTGAACGAATTTGTACTTCAACCCATTTCCCCTCTGGCCCCATAACTGTAGTGTGTAAACTTTCGTAACCATTACTTTTTGGTGTAGAAATCCAATCTCGTAAACGATCAGGGTTAGGATGATAAAAATCCGTGATGATGGAATATATTTTCCAACAATCTGATTTCTCGGTTTCTATGGGCGAATCAATTACAATTCGGATGGCGAACAAATCATAGATTTCTTCAAACAGAACACCCTTGTTTTTTATTTTATGGTAAATAGAATAAATTGACTTAGGACGGCCAAAAATTTTAAACTTAAATCCTTGCTCTTTTAAAATATCACTGATTGGATCAATAAAATTCTTGATAAATTTTTTTCTGACGATTTCTGTATCAGCTAATTTTTTTGTTACCTCATTAAACCAGTCTTCCTCTGTATATTTTAAGCCTAAATCTTCTAATTCTGATTTGATTGAATTCAATCCCAAACGGTGAGCCAAAGGAGCATATAGGTATAATGTTTCGCTGGCAATTTTCATTTGTTTATCACGCTTCATGTGATCGAGCGTACGCATATTATGCAATCTATCTGCCAATTTAATTAAAATGACGCGCACGTCTTCAGAAAGTGTCAACAACATTTTTCTGAAATTTTCTGCTTGAGCAGAAGATGATTGATCAAAAACGCCTGAAATTTTGGTAAGTCCATCAATAATCTGAGCAACCTTATCCCCAAACATTCCTTTAATGTCTTCGAGTGTAAGTTCTGTATCTTCAACGGTATCATGCAATAATGAACAAACGATGGCAGTGGTTCCTAAGCCTATTTCTTCAGCACAAATTTGAGCTACTGCAATGGGATGATAAATGTATGGTTCGCCTGATTTGCGACGCATTTCTTTATGCGCATCAACTGATACCTCAAAGGCTTTACGAATAATTTCTTTATCACCTTTCTCTAATCGGCGTTTGCAAGCTTTTATTAAATTTTTATATCGATTTAAAATTTCTTTTTTCTCTTGCGCTAAATCAATTTCCATATTTTTATTCTGCTATGCAATATAAGATTTTTAATTTGAAAGCTTATAAAATGGGATATCACATTCTAAAAGTAATCATAAAGAAACAGCCAAAAGAACATGTACCGTTAACTATATTTCTTCGTGTAATATTTAGGCAAATTTATTCATTTTGAACTATAATGAATATTTTATCGGAATAAGAAATGAATTGTATTGACTGTCAAAAAAGCAAAAACATTAAACTTATCTGGCTAATTTGATGATTCGGATTTTATTTAAAAATAATATGATGGGATAAGTAGGATCAAATTCGTACCACTTCACTGCGAAATTAGGTTTTGCTCCAGCGTGATGGTGATTATTTTGAAATAATTCACCCATCAACAGCAAATCCCAAAATAAGGTATTTTTGGATTGGTCGTTTTCATTAAAATTACGGTAACCATATTTATGGCCAGCCCAATTTACAATAGCACCTTGAATTGGTCCGATGAAAAAATGAATCGGTAGTAACAAAAACATCCACCAATGTGTAGCAAAAGCAACATAAAAGAAAAAATATCCAGCACCAAAAGCAATGCGTGTAAACCAACTATCAGCAATTTTATCAATTAAAGGATATTCAGGAAAATTACGGTCAAACTTATCTTCAACAACAACTCTTTTATTTAATACATCATTATAAATGCTTCTTGTATGCAACATCATGTGATAGGCATCCTTAAAGAAATGGGGTGTGTGAGGGTCTTTTTCGGTATCACTATATGCGTGATGCATTCGATGCAAGATGGCATAAGCTCTCGCATTTAAATAAGAAGAACCTTGTGTAACCCATGAGAAAATATAGAAAAACTTTTCCCAAAATTTATTCATTGTAAACATTTTATGTGCTGAATAACGATGTAGATAAAATGTTTGCCCAAATAAAGACAGGTACCAATGAAGGATTAGAAAGAGGAAAATGGCCATGATGAATAAAATTTAAGTCGGTGCAAAGATGAGAATAATAATGCTAATTTCCCGCAAATAGTTATAAGTAATATCTTTCTAGTCTGCTTGTAAAAACGGATATCTGTAATCTAAAGCAGGTATCAATGTTTCTTTTATGGTTCTTGGAGAAACCCATCGTAATAAATTAATTTTAGCTCCTGCTTTATCATTTGTGCCGCTGCCTCTGGCACCGCCAAATGGCTGCTGACCTACCACAGCACCTGTGCATTTATCGTTTATATAAAAGTTACCAGCTGCATTATTTAACTTTTTAGTAGCGTGTTCAATGGCGTATCTATCTTGAGCTATAATAGCTCCTGTTAAAGCATAAATAGAAGTTTGATCGACAAGTTCAAGTGTTTCATCAAATTTATTTTCGTCGTAAACAAAAATTGTTAATACTGGGCCAAATAATTCTTCACACATTGTAGTGTACTTAGGGTCTTTTGTAACAATGATGGTAGGCTCAATAAAATAACCTTTTGATTTATCATAATTACCTCCTGCAATCACTTCTACATTTTTATCTTTTTTTGCACTATCAATGTATTTCGCTAGTTTATCAAAACTTTTTTCATCAATTACGGCATTGATAAAATTCGTAAAATCTTCAGTAGGCCCTATTTTCATGGATTTTAAATCAGATAATATGTTGGCTTTTGTTTCTTCCCAAATATTATTTGGAACATAAACACGAGATGCTGCCGAACATTTTTGTCCTTGATATTCAAAAGCACCACGTGAAATGGCTACTGATAAAGTTTTAACATCAGCAGATTGATGAGCAATGATAAAATCTTTCCCACCAGTTTCACCTACAATGCGGGGGTATGATTTATACTTATGAATATTGTTCCCAATGGTTTGCCAAATATTTTGGAACACTTCTGTACTACCAGTAAAATGGATGCCTGCAAAATCTTTATGATTAAAAATAACTTCTGCCGCATCAGGACCACTTGGATATATTAAATTAATGACGCCATCTGGAACGCCAGCTTTTTTAAATATTTCCATCAAAACATTAGCGCTATATACTTGTGTATTGCTTGGTTTCCAAACTACCACATTACCCATCATGGCGCAGCTTGTAGGCAAATTACCAGCAATAGCAGTAAAATTAAATGGTGTAAGTGCGTAAATAAATCCTTCTAAAGGTCGCCATTCAATTCGATTCCAAACAGCAGGTCCAGAAACTGGCTGCTCAGCATATATTTCGCTCATGTACTGAACATTGAAACGCAAAAAATCAACAATCTCGCAAGCACTATCAATTTCTGCTTGATATGCATTTTTACTTTGCCCCAACATTGTTGCCGCATTTAATTTGTAGCGATAAGGCCCTGCAATTAATTCTGCAGCTTTTAAAAAGATACTGGCTCTATGTTCCCAACTCAAATTAGCCCAAGCTTCCTTCGCCGCCAAAGCAGCTGAAATGGCTTGTTGAACATGTGTTTTATAACTTTTGTAAAAATAGCCCAAGGTGTGCTGATGATCATGTGGTGGTGCTAAACGAATTTTAGTTTCGCTTTTTACTTCTTTATTTCCAATATACATTGGAATTTCAATTTCTTTACTCCGTAATTCTTTAAGTGTTGCTTGCAGTTCTTTACGCTCTGCACTGCCAGCCGCATAATTTTTTATGGGTTCATTAATCGCAGTTGGTACTTTATATATTCCTTTTGGCATGGTATTTATTTTAAATGGTGATTTTTTAAAAATATTATTTAGTCTTAAATTGATTGATGGCATTGATTGTGAAGTCTGACAAAACAAGCGTACCGCTCATCCCCGCTCTTTCAATTAAAAGATTATCCCAGTTTTCAGTTCCTTGCCACATGACTTTTTTAAGCAGCTTCATCGCATCAGGATTACTTTTTGCCAATTTTGTTGCAAGAACTTCGATGGCTTTGTCCATTTCCGAAGTGGTGTGAAATACTTCTGCATAAAGTCCTTTTTGTTTGGCCCATTCGGAAGATTGCCATTCAGTTGCATTAATAGTCAATTGACAAAATGCTGAATTTCCTACCTTACGTTCTACAGAAGGGCCAACAACAAAAGGCCCAATTCCAACAGCTAATTCGCTTAATTTGATTGATGCAGTTTCAACTGCAAAGGTATAATCGGCACTTGCTGCTATTCCAACGCCACCACCAACAGCTTTACCTTGAACACGAGCAATAATAAATTTTGGAGCTTTGCGCATTGCATTAATTACCAAAGCAAAGCCAGAGAAAAATTTTAATCCAGTATCAATATCTTTAATAGAAATTAATTCATCAAAACTTGCACCAGCACAAAATGTTTTTTCACCTATACTTTGTAAGACAATCACTTTTGCATTTTCATCGTTCCCAATTTTTTCAATTTCAAAGGCTAAATTCCGCAATTGTTCTCCAGGCATTGAATTACTTTGGGGATGATAAAAAGTAATTGTTCCTATACCATTTTCTACTGTTGATTTAATTGTTCCTTGCATGATAATTGATGTTTTACATGTAAATTTCTTTAACAGCGTTAATTATTTGTTTTCTAATTGAAATAACATCTTCTTGGCTTAAATCTTATTTAGTTTTTATTTTTTTAGTTGCTTTAATAACTTCCGGACTTTGACTGCCGTGTAAAGCCCTTAGCACTTCTATTTTTTTAGCTTTGATACGATAAATAATTAAATACTTTCCAAGTATAATGTTTCTGTAAATTTGAGCTTTCGTTTCGAGATGGCGACACTCAGGATAAATTAAAAATAAAAGTGGAAGTTCATTGATATGTTGATATATATTAGCTACAAATAACTCCGCTAAATTTATACCAAAAGTCTCAAGACCGTAATTGAAAATATCAGCTAAATCATCATCAAATATTGACGAAAGATTTACTTTGCGTATTTTCTTTTCCATGCTCTTAAAATATCATTTTTAAATTCATCAAAAGAACCCAGAGGCTTAAACGACCCATTTTCCGCCTCTTTAATTAAATTTACAAACTCTTCCTGAGACATTGGTTCTCTAGGAATTGCTAAGTTTCTTTTTATTTTAAGTTTTGACGAACGCATACACTAATTTACAAAAAAATGAATTATTCAAACAAGAACCGCAATCGGATTTTCTATATACGTTTTTAATGTTTGTAGAAAAGCTGCACCAGTAGCACCATCAACACTTCTATGATCACAAGCTAAAGTTACTTTCATCACGTTTCCTGGAACGACCTGTCCGTTTTTTACAACTGGGACCTGACGAATGGCACCTACCGATAAAATACAGGACTCCGGCGAATTAATAATAGAAGTAAATTCTTCAATACCAAACATCCCTAAATTTGAAACCGTAAATGTATTTCCTTCCCAATCGCTAGGTTGTAGTTTTTTGTCTTTAGCACGCTTACCTAAATCTTTTATTTCTGAAGATACCTGTTGTAATGATTTTTCATCTGCAAAACGAATTACGGGCACTAACAATCCATCTTCAACAGCTACAGCTACGCCAATGTGGATATGATGATTTAATCTAATTTTATCACCCATCCAACTGCTATTTACACGAGGATGTTTACGAAGTGCTGCTGCACAAGCTTTAATGACCAAATCGTTAAATGATATTTTTACTTCACTGACTAAATTAATAGCATTTCGTGATGCGATGGCGTTATCCATATCAGCTTCTATTGTTAAATAAAAATGAGGTGCGCCATTTTTGCTTTCTAGTAAACGACGAGCAATCGTTTTACGCATTTGAGATGCAGGTTCATCAATAAAACTTTCAACTCCGCCTTTAAAGAATGTTTTTTTAGAATCTCTTAGGGTATAACCTTCAATGTCTTTTTTTGTAATGCGTCCGTTTTCAGCAGTTCCGTTTACCTTACTCAAATCAATTCCTTTTTCTTTTGCTAAAGCTTTTGCTAAAGGAGATGCTTTTACCCTTGAATCATTAGGATTATTAGTTGTTGGTGCAGAGTTCTTTGAGCTTGGAGAATTTATAATCGCTTCTTTAGGTTTTTCCTCTATTGTTACTTTCTCTGTTGTTCCTTTATTCCCGTCAATCGCTTTTAAAATTACATTTACATCTTCGCCACCTTTACCGAGGATAGCTAATACACTATCTACCGGAACGCTTTTTCCTTCAGCGATTCCAATATGAATCAATACACCATCTTGAAATGATTCAAATTCCATCGTTGCTTTATCAGTTGCAATATCTGCAAGCAATTCTCCACTCTTTACTTTATCTCCAACTTTTTTATGCCATTTTTCAATGACGCCTTCAGTCATGGTATCACTTAATTTAGGCATACGAACTATTTCAACACCTTTGGGGATTTCAAAAGTAGGAGTTACGATTTCAGAAATATTAGGAGCTGGCTTTACATCAGTTTGTGAACTCGTATTTGCATTGCCATTCTGAATTTGTAATTCTGAATTTGCAATTATTGAAGAAATATCTTCTCCTTCTTTACCCAATATGGCAATAATTGAATCTACAGGTACACTTTGTTTTTCGGGAATTCCGATATGGAGTAGCACACCATCTTGATATGATTCGAATTCCATCGTGGCTTTGTCTGTTTCAATATCAGCTAGTAAATCACCGCTTTTTATTTTATCGCCAACTTTTTTGTGCCACTTTGCGATAACACCTTCTGTCATGGTATCGCTTAATTTGGGCATTCTAACTATTTCAGACATTTTTTCCTTTTAAATTATTCGTTGATATAAGGGTAATTTGGCTCAGCGTAAACATCTTGGTATAATTCATCAGGACTTGGATAAGGACTTTCTTCAGCAAATTTAACAGATTCGTCCACCAAAGCTTTTACTCTATTTTCAATAATTTCGACACCAGCTTCATCAATCCATTTGTTAACAATTAATGTTTCTAACACTTTTTGAATAGGGTCTTGAGTTTGATAGTCTTTTACTTCATCTTTTGTGCGATATGTTTGCGCATCACTCATGCTATGTCCTTTGTAACGATAAGTTTTCATTTCAAAGAATGTTGGGCCATCTCCTCTTCGCGCTCTAGCAACAGCTTCTTCCATTGCTTCATGCACAGCTTCTACAGTTAATCCATCAACAGGTTTAGAAGGCATATCATATGCTAAGCCTAATTTCCAAAGGTCATGAACGTTACTTGTACGTTCAACGGAAGTTCCCATGGCGTATAAATTATTTTCAACAATAAAAATAACAGGTAGTTTCCAAGTCATTGCCATGTTAAAAGCCTCGTGCAAAGCGCCTTGACGCACTGCGCCATCTCCCATTGAACAAACACAAACATGATCATTGCCAAGGTATTTGTCTGCAAACGCGATTCCAGCACCTAATGGTATTTGCCCTCCAACAATTCCATGTCCTCCAAGGAAATTATGCTCTTTACTAAAAATATGCATTGATCCGCCTTTTCCTTTACAGCACCCTGTAATTTTAGCATACATTTCAGCCATGATATATTTTGGGTGTAATCCTAAGCCAATTGCATGAGCATGACAGCGGTATGCCGTGATATGTTTATCCTCTTTTTTTGTTGCGCTTACAGTTCCAGCAACGATGGCTTCTTGTCCAATGTATAAATGACAAAAGCCTTTGATTTTTTGTTGAACGTAAACCTGTCCTGTTTTTTCTTCGAATTTACGCATCAAAAGCATACTTTCATACCACTTAAGATACTGTTCCTTTGAAAACTTACTTTTTTTTTCAGCTAATTTAGCCATCGGACTTTAAATTTAATTTGCTACAAAATTATAATTAATTGTTAAATGGCATAGGTTTTCAAGCAATTTAAAAAGTTTTTAATTTCCACTTGATGCCCAGCTTTCTATGACGATACAACTTTGTTTGCTATCCCATTCTTTTGAACCCATTCATTTAAGTATTCTTGAAAAAGTTTATCGTTTTTTAAAAGGTCTGTTCTAATTGTTAGAGATTTATTGTTTTTGTTGATAAAATAGGTCAATCCGTGCCTTTGCTCAATTTTTTGAATTGAATTAGCGGATAATACTTGCAGATTATTCGTGCATATGATTAATGTATCTTTATCAAAAGCTATATAGGTTAAGGATTTTGCATATCGGTATAAAAGAACAAAAAAATCAGTAAAAGCAATTAAAAAACAAATAAAGGAAAAATACTTAATGAGTTTTTCTGAAAAATAAAAAATTAGGCCACATCCAGTAAAAACAACGATTTTGATAAAATATTTTGTAAAAAAACCATCCGTAAAATATGGTATTTTTGGAATTGATGGATTTACTTTAGAAATTGAATATGCCTCAAATAGGGCAGCAACAAGATATATGAAGCCAATGATAAGGTATAAATATTTTATTTCAACAAATCCAATGTTATTGGAAAAAATAAAAATTAATGTGATGGTAAGCAATCCGAACAAAACTGCATTTTTAATGAGGATGGATAAAGTAGCTTTCAAAGTTAAATTTTGATTGGACGAATATAGCTGTTTTAAAGAAAAAGCGCCTATCTAATTCCAGGAATTGTATTTTTTTTCCTAGGTCTAAAAATCGTATTGAATTTATACTCGATTCCTTCGCTAGGAGAAGGAGCTGGTGAAAAAGCCAATTGCATTTGTGGATTGATAAAGAAAAAACCAGATAGTGATTTAATATGGTAAGCTTGTTTTGCGGTGCTACTTTTTGTTTGATAAAGGATGTTCCAATTTTGTTTTGGATTTGACTTCAAATAAGCCACATAATCTTTTAAACTATCGTCTAAACATACACTTACAAATGAAACCTTATCACTAAATTTTTTACTTAAATCAATTATTTTTTGCATTTCTTTTAAACTAATTTCACTTTGGGAAGAAAAATAATTTAGATAAATATACTTTCCTTTTAAACTATGCAACTCAAACTTGTTTCCTTTGACGTCATTTGCTATAAAATTTGGAGCATCAGCTCCAGTTTGTAATTTATAAAAATTTTGAAGTGCATTGAGTGCAATCTTTTGGTGTTCAATAACTGATGTTTCTCTGTACAATTGCTCTAAAACAGACTTTACTTGTTGCTGATTAAGATCCGGGCTATAATAAAAATCAATTAAACCTTTTAAGATGAGCAATTCCTTCAGCGTATCATTTAAGAGTGATTTATCTGAACTAAATTCTCTTTTCAAATCTTGATAACTTCCGTAATTATTAATGTTATTATATATTGACCCACCTGTTTTTGTGGAAGCATATGCCTTTAAATAGCCTTTAAAATGAGTGTTAAAAAAAGCCATGTATTCATAATTAGAATAAAGAATGGGTTTATTTGCAATAAATTGATTATATAAAAACTTTTTATTTTTTGATGTGTTAGAATAAAAATTAGCAAATGAATATTCAACATACTTTTTAAAATATGAATTTTTTACTGTTTGGTATCTGCTTTTGGAATGAGTTAAAAATGTATCCAAAAGGTTATTAATTTTAGCTGGTGTGAGATAAACATCTTTTGACTTTAAAAATAAATTATTGTATTGTGTATTAAAATCAAAAATTAAGGAATTTAGTTCTGTACTATCTTTACTGTAAATGCTGATATCAACATAGCTTTCAGTTCCTTTTTGGTTATTATTTAAAGAATCTTTATCAGGAAAATAAATTCCATAAACAAAATTTGGTTGGATATAAATTTTCCCAACCAAGTTTTCAATGTTAATAATGACAGGTTTGATGGCATTGGTATACATCTTAAATTCGAAGTAACCATCTTTATCAATGGTATCAGTCGCTTCAATTATTTTTGAATAAGAGATATAATCCAAGTAATCACTTAAAACAATTTCTTTCCCAACATGTGCTGCTGCAGCTTTTCCTTTAATGGTCACATTTTGAGCAAATGATAACTCAAAAGAAATTAATGCGATCAAACAATATTTTAACATAAAAAGAAAAAGGTTATTACTATTAAATATATGATTTGTTTCTATCTTATAAAATTTAAAGAAAGTTAATTATCATTTAATTTAAAAAAGCTAAAATGCACATTGCCATATTTTCTAGTTTCGATAAAATATTTTTTATTCTTAAAATTTGTTTTAGCTCCGTGCTCTATAATTAAGATTCCATCATTTAACAAGCATTTATTGTCAAAAACAAAATCATAAATGCTTTCAATGTTTTTGAGCTCGTATGGAGGGTCCGCAAAAATTAAATTGTATTGAGCATGAGGTTTCGACAAAAAAGAAAACACATCCGCTCGCTCAGTAAAAATATTTTTTAAACCCAATTGTTTTGAAATATCTTTTACATAATTTAAACAAGGTGAGTGATTATCTATACTTAAGATTTTTTTAGCACCCCTTGATGCAAATTCTAATGATATATTGCCAGTGC
Organism: Bacteroidota bacterium; assembly: GCA_046345275.1. GTDB lineage: Bacteria > Bacteroidota > Bacteroidia > B-17B0 > Aurantibacillaceae > UBA4416. The sequence continues at coordinate 26,516 of JBKDJY010000199.1, read as the reverse complement.
CGCAAAACAAATCAAGAACTAATAATTCTTCGAAATCAACCACATTATTCAATATATTAAACAGGCCTTCTTTTGCAAAATCAGTAGTCGGCCGAACTGGTAAACTTTTTGGTGGCGATAAATGTTTACCGCCAAATATTCCTCCAATTATTCGCAAAATATTCTATTTATTAATGCGTAATTATAATGCTGAGGCATTCCTTCGATTTGCTTATAAATTAAATTTTTATGTCCTCTTGCAAGCCTAACATGTGTGATGTGTTTTTTAAGTAAGGAAATTAATTCAGAATTAATCGCAATATTTCCTGTCACACTGAGTAAAACGGATTTGGGATGAAGTTGATGTTGTTCCATCAAAAACAAAACATAATACAAAACATCAACCTCGGTTTTGATTGTAAATTGATTAACACAAATTAATTGATTATTGATTTTTAAAACAAGTTCAATATAATTATCTCTCACATTCAATAATATATCTTCATTTCCTAAATCTTCAGAATGAACTGCTAATTGAGACAAAACACAGGCAGAATGTTTTAATTGATGATTTGGGAAAGTTTGATTGAACAACGATTTTAAAGATGCAGGTATACTATAAATTATTTTAATGTGACTTGTTATATCGTCAGTTAAAATTAAATCGTTTTCAATTTTACCACAATTAAATTGGAGCAAATCTTTTTTATTTGTTTCGCTGTAAAAAGTTATTGGACAAAGTGTAAATTGATTATTAAAATAATTAATATAAATGTTTTTATGTGCATGTTTTGTAATTCCAAAATAATTAAAAGCCTTGATGAGCGAAGCATGATTATCATTCTCGGTAATGATACTTTGGCTAATAAAAACAGGTTTAAAAGTGCCAATTTCTAATTCACAAAATGAAACTAAGGCATCATCGTAATCTATAATTAAAGTATCAGCATTATTTATTTGATTGCCGTAATTTATATGTTCAAGATTAATGGCCATTTATTTTTACAAAACTAATTATTAATAATTTAATTGCCGATGAAACTCACTACAAATAATTGCGCAAGCATTTGCTGCGTTTAAAGATTCGCTTCCATTAATTTTTGAAGATGGGATTGTAATTGGATCATTAATTAAATTTAAAATAGGTTCTGAAATACCATTCGACTCATTTCCAATCACAATAATTCCATTTTCTAATTTTGTTTTGTAAATATCGTTTCCATTTAAAACAGCACCATATACTTTTGTGTTTAGATTTTCTTTGAGCAATAAATCGATTGATACATAAGTAACATTTACTCTTAAAATAGCACCCATCGTAGCTTGTAAGACTTTTGGATTATATAATTCTGTGGTGTTTTTTGAACAAAACACTTGATTAATCCCAAACCAATCTGCAATTCTTATAATCGTTCCAAAATTACCTGGATCTCTGATATCATCTAAATATAATGCAATACCTGTAACACTATTTATAGGTGAAGAGTTTACATTTAATTTATGAACGATGGCTAAGGCTTGATTTGGATTTGTTTGACTACTTATTTTTTTGAGTTCGTCTTCCGATACTTCTATGAATGAAATGCTTTTCGAATGAAGTATCTCAAAATATTTAGATTTAAATTGATTTGTACCAACTACTTTATCAATTTTATATTTATCACTTGATATAAATTCAATAATAATTTTTTCTCCTTCTACAATAAACAAACTTTTCTCGTCTCTATTTTTTTTAGAGTGAAGTGCTAATATATGTTTTGTAAGGTTTTTACTAATCATAATTTAAAGCTAAATTAGTGGGCTATAAATGTACTTAAACCTTTTGAGCTTTATATTTTTTAAACTAAGAAATACTCATTTTAAATGTATCGCAAAATACTTATCTCTTTTTAGCGTCTGCATTGTTTTTTCTTCTTGTAATATTAATAAACACTTAAATACCGATGAGTATTTAGTTGAAAAAAATGAAATAAAAAATAATTTCACAAGTATTAGCCTCGCTGAATTAAATCAATTTTTAAGACAAAAACCAAATCGAAAAATTTTAAAAATACTTCCCTTCAATTTATGGCTATATTTTCAAATCGATCAAAAAAAAATGATTGATTATCGGGCAAAAAGAAACTTGCGGTTTGATAAGATAAATGAAAAAAGAATATTAAAGAACGAACAAAAAAACTTAAAACGAATTGCTAAACATAAAACGCCAAAACAACCAAAACTTAAAAACAAAGAGAAACTTACAATGAGAGAAAGTGTTTTGGATGCTGGAGAACCACCAACAATTTTAGACCAATCTCTAACTAAAATTACAGTTAATCAATTACAAAAATTTATTTTTTCGAGAGGATATTTTAATTCCATTGTTTCGGATACTTTGATTTTAAACCAAAAAACAAAACGCTCGAAAACATTTTATAACATTTCAAAATCAACTCCTTATAAAATTAATGAAATTAAATATAAAATTGAAGATCCACTAATTGAATATTTTGTTTTTAATGACACCAGTTATTGCTTAATAAAACCCAATATGATTTATAATGAAGATAAGCTTCAAGAAGAACGAGAAAGGTTGACTGAACAATTACTAAATAATGGATATTTTTATTTCGCCCCAGAATATATTCATTTTGTGGCAGATAGCAATTTAACAGGCAATATGGTTAACATCGTCATGCATCTAAATAAATACTCAAGCCCTTATAATGAAAATAATGATTCATTGGTTTATACAAATCATCCTAGATTTACTATACAAGATATTTACATCATCCCAGAAAATGTTACAGATTTTAGAGGAAAATGTAATGAGATTTATATGAAGGATACGGCCATTTACAAAGGAATTAAAATACTTCATAACAAAAAACTTGCTTTTAATTTAAGAGATTTAACGCGAAATATTTCTTTGTATCAAGGTCAAATATACCAGAAGAGTTCTGCTGAAGATACTTACAAAGGGATGACATCATTAAAAGTATTTAAAAGTGTTTTTTTACAGTTTATAAAAAACCGATATGATCATGAAAAACTTGATTGCTATATCGTTTGTCAGCCCTTAATAAAACAATCCATTACATTAGAAAGTGAAGGTTCAAATACGTCTGGAAATTTAGGAATTGCTGGCAGTTTTGTGTTTCAAAATAAAAACACATTCAAGGGTGCGGAATTAGTTGAATTAAAATTAAACGGTTCATTGACTGCTCAAAAGCAATTTAACACAAGGCAAACGGGCGTAAAAAATACTTTTAATACTTATCAATTTGGGCCTCAATTAAATATTTATTTCCCAAAACCCTTGTTCCCATTTACTTTATTTTATTATAAAAAAAGTAGCTCCGAAAAACGATTCTTTTATCAACCAAAAACGATTTTAAATATTTCAATCAACTACCAAGCGCGGCAAGAATTTGCAAGAACAATTTCATCTCTTTCCTATGGCTTTAAGTTTTCAAATGCCAATAGATTATTTACCTACGATATCATTCCACTTGAAACCTACGTTGTAAAAGCCAAGCTTTTTGGTAATTTTAGAAATGAACTCACGAGCTTAAATGATTTTTTTCTACTAAATTCTTTTCAAGACCATCTAACGACTTTATCAAAAATTTCAACAACTTTTAATAATCAAAATCTTACTGACAAACGCAAATTGATGTATTTAAAAATGAGTTTGAGTTCTTCAGGAAATATATTAAGGGCGCTATATAATCTTACAAATCAAAAAAAAGATTTACTTGATAGATATCAAATTGCCGAAATCCCATTTTCTCAATTTGTAAAACTTGATATTGATTATCGCTTTTACTATAAAATCCGAAAAAATGCGAAGTTAGTTTATCGTTTTGCGGGTGGTATTGGAAAACCGCTTTCAAATTTATCAAGTCTACCGTATGAACAAAGTTTTTTTGGAGGTGGTCCAAATGGTATGAGGGCTTGGAGAGCCAGAACACTTGGACCAGGAGGTTATAAATCATCTGAACAAGATGCTAAATATGACAAAATTGGAAATATTCAACTTGAATCTAACTTCGAATATAGATTTCATATATTCAAATCGATTTATGGAGCATGGTTTGCTGATGTTGGAAACATATGGCTTTTAAATCCTGAAGCTTCAAAACCTGATGGAGAATTTAAGCTAAACAGATTTTACAAAGAATTCGCTCTGGGAAGTGGATTTGGCTTGCGTTACGATTTTGGCTTTTTCGTATTAAGATTTGATGGGGCGATGAAAATCATCGATCCTGAAAATGATTTAAAAAAACGATTTGTATTCGGAAAAAAAACAATAAGGGAATCTTCTATTTTAAACTTTGGTATTGGGTATCCATTTTAATTTTTTTATTTATAATTCCGTGAAAGTATGTTCGGTTAAATCATCCTTCTTTCGGGGAAAAGATAAGATCTAAAAAACTTGTAACAAATGATAGAATTAAGCTAAACCAAAAGGCTGTCCAAAAGCCATCTACTGAGAATCCTACTACCAATTTATTAGCAAACAAAATAATAAATGAATTTATAACCAATAAAAAAAATCCTAAAGTGAAGACGGTTATTGGAAGTGATAGGATAATTAAAATTGGTTTAATAATTGTATTTAAAAAAGACAAGACGATGGCCACGAGTAATGCTGTGGTGAAATGATTTAGATCTTCAGAACTTCCAACATAAAACTGGTTGTTGCCAATTGTAACACCACTTAAAAAAAAAAGAAGTAACCAATACTGAAAAAGCAGAGCCTAATAATTTTAAAATAAATTTCATTATATACTTCTTAATAACAATTTAAAATAAATTTAAGTTGCTCTTTATTTTCTGATGTCTAATTCGGAAATAATATTGTTAGCACCTCCAATTTTTTCAACTACCCAAAGTAAATAACGGACGTCTAAATTAATGGTACGATTCAATTCTTTATCATACTTTATTTTATGGCTTAATGCCTCATAATTGCCATCAAAAGCCAGTCCTATCAATTCGCCTTTTGCGTTAATTACGGGAGAACCTGAATTTCCACCAGTTATATCATTTGAACTAATAAATGAAACTACGATGTCGTTTGCATCCGCATCTATATATTGTCCATAGTCTTTTGCTTTAACTAATTCGAGTAATTTCTTTGGCACATCAAATTCATAATCATTTGGTTTATATTTTTCCAGTATCCCATTTAAAGTACAAATATTGCTAAAATTTACAGCATCCCTTGGGCTGTATGCCTTCACATTTCCAAAACTCACACGCATGGTAAAGTTTGCATCAGGGTATAATTTTTTCCCTTTGCTTGTTTCTAAAACGCCTTTTAAATATAATTTTCCCAAAATAAAATTTTGTGTATTAAACTCATTAAATTTATTTTCAAATTTGATTTTAAAATTATTATTGAAGGCTCTAGCTAAAATGAATGCTGGGTCTGCATGAAGTTTGACTGTATCTGGATTTGAAATAAAAGAATCCCATTTATTTTTTTCTAAAAAAAACGTATTGCTATAAATATACTCTGTAAGAGCTTTGTATGTAGACTCTGTTTTTAAATCTCCAAATTTTGTTTTTACCCAATCAAAAAAATCCGTGGGTTGCTGATCGCTATTGATTTCAGCATAATAAGACTGAGTTACAAATGCTAAAATGTTTTTATCAGATGCGATGTTTTCAGCTTTAACAAAATTGGCATGAGTAATTTTAGCAACATCAATTGCTTTAATAATTTCTTCTTGTTTAACATCTTTTTTACTTAAAACAATGTCTAATTTTTCTAAAGAAGACGCAAACGCAATCAAAGGAGATCCAAAGATACCTTCTGTCAAGTATACACGTTGCTTTGCAAATGGTTCCCAAGCCTTATAATTATTTTGATAATCTGAAAATAAATTCTCGTATTCAGGTTTTCCTTTTACCAAAGCAGAAAAGGCTGTTTCATTTTTTTGTTTTTCTTCAAAAGTTTTAAATTTCAATAATTGTTTGGTTTCACCATCAAAAAATTTCCAATAATTAGCAATGCTAGCGTAACTTCCAGCCAATTGAATTTTTACAGCTGGGTCATTTTTCATTTCTTCAAGCATAAATTTTAAACGAGCGTCGCGTAAGCTAACCAATGTGGGATTTTCAATATCAGTTTTTAATTTAACACCAAAAGATGTTTCATATCGATTGGTGCCACCAGGGTAGCCAAATATCATTGTATAATCACCTTCCTTTACACCTTTTACGGAAATTGGCAGTGAATATTTTGACTTCAATGGAACATTGTCAGCTGCATAATCTGCTGCTTTTCCTTCCTTATTTGTATAAACTCTAAAAATTGAAAAATCACCTGTGTGACGAGGCCATTCCCAATTGTCTGTATCTCCACCAAACTTTCCAATACTTTCAGGAGGAGTTCCTACTAAACGAACATCTTTGAAGCGTTCATAAACAAATAATAAAAATTGATTTGCTTTAAACATCGAAGCAATTCTTCCTTCGTAACCAGAACCTTCAGTTTCTTTAGCCCCCATTTCAGTTAAAATAGCAGGTAGTTTTTGAGTTAATTCATTAGCAGGAATGTCTTTAATTTTTGCATTCACTTTATCTGTTACATCTAAAATTTTAATTAGAAATTGTGCATGCACACCTGGCGCATAAATCTCTTCTGTTTTAGATTTTGACCAAAACCCATCTCTTAAATAATTATGATCTACCGAACTAGCTGCTGCTATTGCGCTATAACCACAATGGTGATTTGTAAATATCAAACCTTCTTTACTTACAATCTCACCCGTGCAGCCACCACCAAAAATAATAACAGCATCTTTGATAGAAGCTTGGTTCATACTGTATAATTGTTCTTTTGATATTTTTAAACCGCGTTTAACCATATCAGCATAAACTTGCTCTCCCAACAAAATTGGCAACCACATGCCCTCATCCGCTTTTGCAATATTTTTGGTCAAAAATGAAATAATAAAAATGGTAGCGATAATTCTTTTCATACTGATGGTTTGATAAGTTTATAAATTTATAATGGGGTCAAAAATAATAGAAAATTGGAACATTGCTTCTTTTTTTGAACGATTAAATGCAAGTATTTTTATTTTTTAATAAATGGCTTTAAATACTAAATTTACTTTTAGAAATAATCGTACAAGTAAATCTTGATACGCAAGTAAGTTCATTTTCATCATTAAAAATTTTAATATCCCAAATGTGATTTTTACCAGAAACATTAAGTGGTTTACAAATTCCTTTTACATTGCCCGTAAATACAGCCTTGATATGATTTGCATTAATTTCAATTCCAACCCCAATAAATAGATCGCTATTTACAACTAATAAAGAAGCAACGCTTCCAAGTGTTTCGGCTAATGCTACACTTGCCCCTCCATGAAGCAATCCAAAAGGTTGTTTTGTCCTTTCGTCAACAGGCATTGTGGCAACTAGAAAATCACTTCCCGCCTCTATAAAATTTATCCCTAAATTACTACCTAATGTATTCTCATTTAGGGTATTAATATCCTTTAAAATAGGTGGCTTATACCAAATAGTAGAATCCATGTTTTGATTGATTAATTAAAAATCACAATTATTAAAAACTAAAATTTAAAAAAAAGAACTCACAAAATTAGTTCTTAGTAGTTAAGTTTTAGTAGCAATACAAAAACAAATAACTATGAACAAAGATAAACATTTGGCGGATAGCTGATACCCTCAAAAAAATTAAATGTATCACAATATCAATGGTTCAACATCTTGAATTTATTATATCTCCTCAGAGTTCATTTTTATTTTTAGAAAAACTCTATAATTTAAAATTAAGAAATAATTTTTGCATATTATATGTACACATATTATATTTGTAGAAATAATTTTATAAAACAAAAATATAAACATGTGGACAACAGAAGTAAGTCGGAAAACGACTGCAACAAAAGAAGAAATTTGGAAACTATGGTCGAACGTTTCTCATTGGAATTTATGGGATAAAGAAGTGGAAAGCTCTGAACTCTATGGAGAGTTTAAAGAAGGCGCTAAAGGAATTTTAAAACCAGTGGATGGGCCAAAAACAAAATTTGAAATGATAGAATGTACAAAATTAAAATCATTTACCGACAGAAGTTTTTTACCTTTATGCAAAATGGATTTTATTCATTCATTGAAAGAAACTAAAGACGGCATTGAATTAACACATAAAGTAATAATGACAGGCTTTTTGACGATTCTATTTTCAAAAGTTATAGGTAAAAAAATCAAAGTTGGACTTCCTATGGCAGTTGAAAAACTCATTGAACTTGCAGAAAAAAAATAAATCGAACATGGTAAAATCAGATTTTATATTTGATAAGGCTGAAGAAAGCACAGGTTTTCTATTATGGCAATTAACAAATTTGTGGCAAAGAGAAATAAAAAAAGCATTGGAAAAGTACGATTTAACACATTCTCAGTTTGTTTTACTCGCAAGTATTCATTGGCTGACATTGAATAAACAAAACGTAACACAAATTTTATTATCTCATCATACCAAAATCGACCCAACCACCACTTCAACTGTTTTGAGAATTTTACAAAAAAAAGCGCTGATCAAAAGACAAGAACACAAAACTGATACAAGAGCTAAAACTGTTGGACTAACCGAAGTTGGCGTAAAAAAAATTAGACAAGCCATTAAAACGGTTGAACTATTTGATAAGCAATTTTTCAGTTCACTTGAAAATCAAACAGAAACCTTTAATAAAAAATTGACAAAACTACTTGAAAATAAAAACGCTACGTAATACCTGTATTTATTAATCTTTAAAAGTAATTCTAAAAAAAACTTAATCACAATAAGAAACAATTATATTCTAGTCAATAGAATTAAAAAATGAACATAGAGTATTAACAAAACAGAATAAAAAAAATTGTACAACCAACAAGAGAAGAGTGGTTGCAATAATTAGATGAAGCTTTAAAAAAATGATTGTTTATAGGATATTTATCATTTTCAAATTACTTCTGGAAATATTTTCAGAAAATTGAAAATAATACAAGCGTCTTTTTAATAGCCTTATTTATACCTGGAATTCGAGGCATATTTAAATTATAAAATTTACTGAGAGAAAATATAAAAATTTGAGACCCATTCATAAAATTTGATTTATGGATGAGTTTTTTTTGAAGTTTAAAATAGTCTTCTTCTGAAATATTTTTGATTTTAAACTGAAGAACAATCTGAACAAAAGTTTCATAGATTGTACCTATTAAATATTTTTTATTTTTCACTGGTAAATATTGAAAATTATTCACATATTTAATTGTGTGTTCTACCCTCCGTAACCAAAATTGAAACACTTCTAAATCATTTCTGTCTTCATCTATCCTATAATAACAATCAGGTTCATCAACTACTTGATTAAATAAAACCCCATTCTTCAAAAGGGCACGCGTATGAAGTTCAACATCCTGCATTCGCCTATATTCTTCATTAAAACCTCCTAATGATTTCAAAAATTCTTTTTTCCATATAGGCTGAGGAATTGCCCAAGGCAGATAATGATAAAGAAAATCATTTAAAGAATTTCTTGAGTTTGGTTTCCAAATACGATGATCATCTCCAATTTTAAATTTAAATGAACCCATTGTAAAAACACAAAAATCATATTTAGAATTAGCATTCATCTCCTTCACTCTATTTTGTAAACAATCATTTATAAGTAAATCATCTGCATCTAAAAAAATAATAAAATCACCTATCGCTTTAGAAAGAGCAAAGTTTCTGGAATAATTTGCACCTTTATTTTCTGAGTTATAGAACGGTTTGATTTTATTGTGTTTAGTTGCAATCGATTCTATTATTTCTTTTGAATGATCTTTTGAATCATCATCAATAATGATCAATTCCCAGTCAAGATAGCTTTGATTAATAACAGAATTAATGGCTTCAGCAATAAAACTTGCTTTATTATATGAAGACATAATTATTGAAACAATTTTACTCAAGGGAGATTAATAGGGTTATGATAATTTAATTTCAGAAAATAATCTATAGGAATAACAAATTCATTTTTAGTCAAGTGAAATATTAAAAACTAAATTTTTTGCAACTTGATCAAATGTATATTTATCTATTTCCTGAGATTTAAATATTTCTTGAATGGGTTTTTGTATGATTTCATTTAATGATTTCACTTCCTTTAAATGAACGCCAAGCATCTCATTTTCTATTTTATCAGACACGTAACCATTTGGACCTAAATATATAAATGGTTTTTTATATGGAAGAAATTCAAAAAATTTACTTGTTAAATAATTTTTATTATGTTCAGAAAGTAAAATGAGTATAAAATCTGCTTCTGAAATTTTATCAAAAATTAAATCTCCGATAGGTTTTGAAAAAAATACACAATCCTTGTTATCATCAAAAATATCTTTTTTAATGATGTCGTCTGTGTAAATGAATAATTCCATTTGCGTATCCCTAACTTTTTTATTTACATAGCTTATTGCTTCATTTAATAACTTTAAGTATTTATCAATACCTATATAAAGAGTGCCAGCGTAAACAATTTTTATTTTATTTTTTTCTTTTTGAAACACTTTATTGTAAACAACATCTTCAGGATCGAAAGCATGGGGTAATTCAATAAATTTAGCTATTTTGGATTTTTTACCAGAATATGAATTCTTAATTTCATCTAACAAAAAATAATTTGGTGCAGTAATATAATTTACTTTTTCAAAAACATAATTTTGTTTTTGTATTTCCATTTCTTTTCGTTTAGCTGTTAATCCTTTCATGCCATAATTTTGTGCATTAATCCATGGATCTCTATAATCCGCAACTATTTTTACTGATGGAAAATTTACTTTCAGTTTTGCAGTATAATAAATTAAATTAAAAGGAGCTCCTGTTACAAAAATCGTTTCAATTTTCTTTTCTTTGATAATTTTAGATGCTAAACGAATGAATTCTTTTTCGACACCAATAGCCTTGTCAAATACGGTTCCTGTATAAAAAAAAGAAAGTAAATATTTCGCTAAACGAATTTTAAAAAATCTGATTGGTGATAAATAATCATTCAACCAATTTACTAAGAAATGTGCAGGTAGTTGATGCAAATTTATTTTTTCAAATTCTTCTTTACTAATCCATGATATCTTTTGCTGTTTTTGATGTTTAGCAAGGTTGGCAATTACCGAAATATGATAATTTAATTTAAGAAAGCTTTTAGTCATCTTAGCCCATCTTCTACCTCCAATGGCTTTATTGGGTGGAAAATCCCAACAAACAATTAATATGTTTTTAATTGACATAAATTAAAATAAAAAATTGTGAAGCAATCATTTGATAGATAAAATACCAATGAATTTAATTAGTTTCTTTTTAAAACAAAGATACGAAGCGATTTTTTTAATTAAAATTAGATGATGTATAAAGCAAATATGCTTATTATTTTTTTATATAGTTCTAATTTTTTTTGCAGGATTACCTGCGTAAATACCAGATTCTTTTATGTTTTTTGTTACAACTGAACCAGCACCAATTACAACATTATCACAAATTTCAATGGGTAGAATAGTTGCATTTGAACCAATTGAAACATTATTTCCTATTAAAGTTGACTTCCATAATTCTTTATTCCCTCTCGCTGGTCCTCCTATTGAAAAGGTATCATTGACAAACATAACACCATGGCCTACAAAACAATGATGGCCTATGGTAACCAATTCGCAAATAAATGAATGAGACTGTATTTTACAACTGTCTCCAATTTTTACATCTTTTTGAATTTCTACAAATGGGCCAATAAATACATCATTTCCAATTGAGCAGCCATAAATATTTACAGGTTCAATAATTTTTACGCCTTCACCGAAGTGTACATTTTTTATAGCAGATTTAAAAATTGTTGGATTATCTGACATAGTTATTGTAGGGAGTTATACATTTTTTCAATAGCATCAATACACCTCATTCCTTCAAACCCTTCAACTGCAGAGATATCAACTGTTTTATTATTTAATGTCTCAATAATGGTTTTTATTACTTTATCATGATTTGAACTCGTGCCTTGATATTTACCATAGGCATTTGGTTTATCAGTGTATTCAATACCTTCTTGCAAAGGATATCCCCTTACATCCCAAAACTCAATTTTATTTAAATATTGCCCCCCTATTTTTATGGTACCATATTCCCCAATGATGGTGATACTGCCTTCATAATTTTTATTGTAAACGCAGGTTGTCCAATTAACACTCCCCAGAGCACCAGACGAAAATTTAACGATAGCGTTACCAGAATCTTCTGTTTCAATATGATGATTTTGAGTTTCCATAAAAGTTTTTACATCAACAACATCACCACACCACCACACCAACAAATCTATAAAGTGACTAGCCTGTGTAAACAATGCTCCGCCCTCTTCACTTTTTTTTCCTCTCCATGGTGATTCATCATAATAACCTTGGTAACGATTCCAAAGAATATCACATTTAATCATAAATAGTTTACCGAGCATCCCTTTATCTATAGCATCCTTTGCAAGTTTAACTGGGACATTATATCTATTTTGTTTTACAACCCACAATTTCATGTTATTTCTGATTGCAGCGTCATTCATAGCATAACAATCTTTTATCGAGAGAGCCATTGGTTTTTCAACCAACACATTAAATTTTTTATTTAATGCTTTAATAGACATTTCAGCATGCAAGGCGTGAGGTGTTACCACATTTATAACATCTGCTTTTATTTCAGAAAGCATTTTATCAAAAGATGTGTAATAAGGAATGTTTTGATAAAGTCCAGATAATTCAATGCATTTTTTTTCATCAGTATCGCAAATAGCAACAATTTCAGCATTTTCATCTGCATCTAATACTGCTATGTGACGTTTGCCAATACTTCCACAACCAACAATTGCAAATTTTATTTTTTTCATGCTATCATATTTTAAACTTTAATTAATCTATATTAATCGTTGCCTCAAAAGGCAAAACAAAAATCATATTGTCTTTAACATTAAATACATAATTTTCCTTTTTCGTTTTTACATAGTTCTGAAGTTCTTCAATTGTAGGATAATCTTCATTTCCTGTAAAATCCATTGCATCATCAATTAAAATTACATGGTCGAAATTAGTTCCAAAAATATAATCCAATTCTTTATATATCGGCGTATTTAATACACCCTTTGATGTAATGCCGAAAGAGTAGTGACCATCTAACCAAAACAAAGCCGTTTCGGAAATTTGTGAAGCTAATTTTTTTAATACTTCTCCACTATCACCCAGCATAAATTCTACATGTGTTAAATTGGATAATGACTTTTTTGTTTTTATATAAATTTCTTCACTAACTTCAATGGTATATATTTTTTTAAATGTATCGGCTTGAGCTTTAACCATGGCACCCAAATATGTGCCAGTTTCTACCAAAATATTTGTATTAAATTTGGTTTTTAAATTCTTTATATGTAATTGTTTTATAATATGAGGTGGTGCTTTGCCTGAAGATTTTGCATACCAATTTTTCACAAGTTCTCTTTGAAATTTTTCTTGATGCCATTTTAAAATAAATTTCGGTACTAATTTTTTCAGTAACTCTTTCATTGTTTCTTTTTCTTTTATTTAAAAATACGAAGTTTATCAAAGTAATAATTCCATTTTGTTTTATCGTTTGCTCGTTTATTCAAACTCTTTTTGTATTCAATATACGTTTTGTAATTGAAACATTGATACGTTTGTTTTAGCCATGTATTTTGATCTTCACTTAAAGAGCTAATTTTGTACTCCTTTTCTATTAAGCCAGCAAAATGGCTGACCAATAAAACTGCCAGTTTATCCGGTGAAACATCTGAGCAATTTTGATTGCCATAATAATAAAGATGCTTATATGCAGACAATGCTTCATTTGCGCTTTTATTAACAACAATATCTTCAGCCATATTTTTATATTTAAATATTGGGTGAAGATGTGCAGTGCATAAAGAAAATAAACTGGGGAAAAGCATATGACTGCCAGTTATTCCAATACAAATTAAGGTTTCATTAAACAGTTGATTATATTTAAAATCAGTTTCGGGGCTAAATGATTTTGTTCTAAAATCCCTCATCCAATCGGGGAATATTTCAGAATCTGAATCCCCAACCACACAGAACTCGACCGAACTGTTAAAGAAAGGTTTTAAGAATGTAAACAATTTAATTATATTTTTCTTTTGTTTATTACCTTCCCATTTGCGCCAATAATCAGATCTGTAATAAAACACAACTTTACTCTTAATAATTTCACTTTGATTTTGATTTAATAAATTTAAATGTCCCGTTAAATCATTAAAATTATAACTTTCATATGTTTCAACGCCTTTTAAGAATACCTCAGAATATTCCTTAGAAATTTCTGTTATTGCATTATTAAGAATATAACACTTCTCTAACTCAGAAAATTTAGCATTAACTACAATTTTATTTACACCATTAATTTCAAACAAAAAATGTTCAAGTGCTTTTGGCAGGATGATAATAAAATCATTGTTTTTATTATAATTGATAAAACAATTTACACTATAAAATAATTTGAGTAATGAGTGCCCAAAACAATTATCTAGTAGATTCAGAATTATAACCGAATCATTTTTTTTACTTTTCTTAATCTCATATTTATCCTCTTTTAAAAAATTATTCGCATTAAATTCTTTGTAAAAATTAGTATTGAAAAAATTTACTTCTCCAGAGATTATTTGTTTAGACTTTACGTTAAAACTTAATGGAAAATGCCTAGAATGACCAAATGGCAAAAGTTTTGCCACTTCACCATTAAATACAACTTCATAATAAGATGCGATTGCTATATCGTTATTGTATGGTATCACTTTTTTCTTTTAATGATCTTTTTTGAAGCTACCAGAAATTTAAGTATTTTTTTAAATGCTGGGTATTCAAAAGAATTATAGGACTTAAAATTAAGATGCGGGACTGGTTTTGAATTCATTATTTTTGTGAACTCATCTTCTGTAAAACCCATTTTTTTTAAAAAAAACTGTAAATCATTTTTTAAAAGCTCTGGGTCTATTGCTGGCTGTTTTAATTCTTCAAGAGCTTGTTTCCTTGTCATTTGTCCCGAACAAATTAATGAAGCTAAATGGGCTTTCCTTTTATCACATCCAAACTTCTCTTTTAAAACATAACCTTGATAAAATCTAGTAAATATGGACTCATAATGTTTGCCACCGTAATCACGCCAACCAACTACATCAATAAGATATTGTTTTGATACATTTTTATTGTATTCCATAAAATACAACATGGTATCGAGTTTAAGGCCTCCAAACCATCGCATATACATGTGTGGAAAGTGCGTGTATGTTGGAAAAGACTTAAATCGCTTTCCTGAACCAAATTTTCTATATATATCTTTAATGTTCTTTAAATCTGCTTTATCATAACGCATCGGATTTGGTAAAACGCCTTCCGTTTGATAGTTGGCACCTATTAAAATATGTTTAATATTTAATTCCTTTGACTTCTTTAAAATTACGGCCCACAAGCCATGATCCGTAGGCACTTCCCAATCTAGCACTCCTGCTTTAATATATGCTTTTTGTAAATCTTTAAACTCTTCCCAATTTACTACGTAGGTGCTTAAATCAAAGCCTGTATACTTACAAATTTGTTCAATGTTTTTTACAGCTAACTCAGAATTCCAACCATTATCGAAATGTACTAACAGAGTTCTAAGTCCAAACTCTTTCGCCTTTGCGGCTAAAAAGGAGCTATCTACGCCCCCACTTAATCCACAAATACAATCGTATTTTTTTCCTTTACCATCTGCCTTCATTTGCTCAACCATTTTATGAAGGTTTTTATCCTTCTCCGCTAAAGACATATTGAGATAAGTGCCATAATCTCTGTCAAAATTATGACAGTAACTACAAACTCCTTCTTCGTTAAAAGTTATATTTTTATCGTCATTTGTATCTAAAATGCACTTTGTGCAAACTTGTTTTTCCATTTAAAAATATTTAAATCGTAAATCTATTAATGTTAAGACAACAAATGATTTGCGAAATCATTACAGTTTTTTTCATCTTTAAAATTTTTTTCCCAAAACTCTCTCGCCCTTTTTTTATAATCTATTTTATTGTTTATAGACAAAAGAAAGTGGGTAATCTCTTCAGCTACTTTTTTTGGATCAAAATCTTTTGGTATCAAAAATCCAGTTTCATCATTTATAATTTCTTTAGTCCCACCAACATCAGTTGCCACAGCCGGAACACCCATGCTGATTGCTTCCATAATAGAAACTGGCAAACCTTCATAAGAAGATACATTGATGAATAGATGAAAATCATTCTGTTTATAAAGATTGTATAGCTCATTATTTTTGATAAACCCTTTAAATTCATAACTTATATTTTCAGGAAATAGTGTTTCAGTCATTTTTCTCTGAAAATCCTCTATGCCTTTTCCTGTGCCAATGTGCGTCCATTTTAAATCGATTTGAGTAATATACTTTAGAATTTCTGGGATAAGCCACACTCTTTTAACATCTCTAAAATCGGAAACACTTATTAAATTAAATTGGTTAATATTGATTTTATTATCAGAGTATCCATTATCTTTTGTTCCCAAATAAAAATTCACCACCTTATTTTCAAATTTTGGATACTTACTTTTTAAATAATTGCTTCCGTTTTTTGAAATGGTATAAATTGTATCGGTATAAAACAATTGTAGCCCACGAAAAGGGATATAGTTATTTTGCCGCTCAGTATATAAATCAAAGTTGTGTGTTCTTGTTACAATTTTTGGATTTATCAACTTCCCCTGCAATTTAAGTATGATCAAAATTAAATTCCACTCTACCCACCAATAAGAATAATAAATTGCATTTGGTTCAAATTCACGTACTTTATTTATTAAGTAGGCAGATTTAAAATAAAGTGATTTAAAATAACTAAAGGTTTTTCTTATATTTTTTACATTTGTCCAGAAAGCATTTTTATTATAGTATAAATCAATTAAAACAACTTTTATAAAAAGAGTAAATAATCTCAAATCAATTTTACCATCTTCCTTATAACTGACCATGCATTCATTCACTATTATTTTAGGATGAATTAACGAAGGGGCATTTTCGCCTTTATAAAAAGGGAACAATGATATGTTTATATTTCTTTCACTCAATTCTGAAAGTTCAGGTAGCATAAAAAGATCACTCAACCCTTTTGGTAGATCTGTACTGAAAATATAGAGCGATTTTTTTTTAGGATTAGATTCCATTGTTGAATTATATATTTAAATTAAACCAATCAATGCATTTACTTTTATTCGTATGCAATGCTTTAGCAATATGCGAAAATGTAGAATTACCTTGGTAATATAAAGTTTCACACCTCGAAAGTATCCACATATCCATCAAACTTTCCTCTGTTATTTGCAACATCATAGATTCATCTTTTTTATACAATGCATATTGATGCAATCCATCACCATCTGTATTTGGTAAAAATTTTGGATACAAAATAAGTCTATTTCCAAACACTTCGTTAAACTTTTCCTGAACTTCTATATTATCAGTTGCCAAAAAAATAAAACTATTTTTTAATTTATCATTCATTAAATATTGTAACAATCTATTTACTTCCTTTTTTGGCTTTTTATCTGTTGAGCGAATGTGTACGCCAATGAACTTTTCAGAAACATTATATTTTGCGCAAAATACATTTACCTTTTGAAGAAATTTATTCTTTAAAGATATATGATTTAAAAAAAGTTCTTCATTAAAAGGAGGAAAAAATTCAACGTAAACTAAAACATCTTCTTTTTTGTTTTGATAATAATACTCTCCATTTGGAAATGTATTAGAAGAAACCATATTTTTTAAAAACCAAGACAAGGTTTTCTTTTCAGCAATGGTTGTTGAAATCCAAAATCCATGAAGTTTTTTTATTTTAAGAACTCTTAATAGGGTAAAAGGTAATTTTTTAAAAATATTTAAAACTGGTTCAACTACATAAAAAACATCGTAAATGGAATTATTTATTTCAGTTTTCCAAATTTTAGGATAAACACTAAGCGGCGCAATATCTGGTAAATGCTTTGCATGAGGAAAATCTTTAATATCAAAAAAATGATAAAAGGCATTTACGTTTTTTGGAGCGAATTGTCCATCGGACCAATCGACAACCAATATTCGATTTTGAAGTTTAGCAATCTCCATTGCTCGAGTAATGGTGTATAATCGATTGCCAATTCCTGCGCAGCCTTTAACTATTAAATATTTCAATTTCATTTATTACTAAAATATTTATCTTTTAATAATAAAAATCTTTTTTCAAAAAAATGAAAAGACAATACACTAAAAATAAGCGTGAAAAAAATATTAATTGGAAACTTGGAAATATGATAGTTGAAAATAACTATGCTTAAAGAGCTACCCGAACCAATAAAAAGTCCTTGCCAAATGTATAATCCATATGATATTTTTCCAATGTATGAAAGAATAGGATTCTCAATTAAATTAACAAAAGTGGAATTTTGATAACTGATGATATATCCTATTACAAAAAAATAAATAATTGAATTGAAAAAAGGATAAAAAATAAAATCTATTTGAGGTATAAATATTAAAATAAAAAAAACAAAAGTTGGAATTAAAAAATTTAAACCAAAAAAAATTTTTTTAAAAACTTGGGGGCTATAGTAATTTTTAATATATGCGAGTAGGCTTCCGAAAAATATAGGCAAAATAGCTGGTATGGTAAATTGATAATACTGAAATGAATTGCTAGATGAATGGTTATAAATAATAAAATAAGATATGACACAGATAGTAATTCCTAATACGATTATTTTAAGTAGCGTTTTTTTATTTAATTTCAAAACTAAAAACGGCCACAATAAATAAAAATGTTCTTCTACGGCTAAAGACCATGTATGCCCTAATATTGTTGAAATATTTTTTGTCGGCAAAAAATTACTAACATAACAAAGTGATGACAAAAAATGTAATTTATTAACAGGTATGATATGAAGAATGGCGAAAAATAATACAATAAATAAAAAAAGATAATACAAAGGAAAAATTCTTAATATCCTTCTAAACAGAAAATTCTTAACAGAAAAGTTACCCGCTAGCTTTTGGTTGATTAAAATTTCGGTAATTAAAAATCCACTGATACTAAAAAACAAATTCACTCCCGCATTCCCACCTAAAATTGGCCATAAAAATTGTAAATGATACTTTTCTAAGAAATCATACGAATGTAAATGCATTAAAACAACTAACACAACTGAAAACGCTCTTAATGCATTTAAACCTTTATAATAAGTATCGGTTCTATTTGATGACATGGTTTAAAATTCTTTGGGCTTGAGCTTTTGATGAGTAATTTTCAAATACCCACTCTTGGGCATTTCTAGAAATTTGATCAATTTCATTTTGACCTAGGTTTTTAAGAACATCTTCTAGCTGATGTTTCTTTAATTTTTTAATCCCTAAATAGTGTTCGCCTGAAATAGGCATTGCAGGTAATAAAAATTTCCAATATTCTAAATCTAAGTTAATGGCTATCGATCCACTATATAATACTTCCCAAAATCGAAAATTATCATGTTGAAAAATAAAAATTTGATTTGAAAAATCTAAATCTTTTCTTTTTAAACTTTTATATCTCCAATAAGCTGGTTTTCTGATAACCTTGTCAGTGAAACTGTACGGTAAATATCTAAAAGGCTTAAATTCGTAATAACCTCCAAATGCTAAAAAAAAGCTTTGTTCGCATAAAATTTTATAATAATCAGGGTTATGTCTTCTGGTACTTGACTTATAATAAAAAGAATCTTTTTCAGTTGTAAAATTTGAATTGGTTAGCTTTTCAACGACTGGATAAGTAACTAAATCTTGTTTTAAATTTTTTAGCAGATAACCACGCATATTGTGGTCAACTCTAAAATTAGTCCCTACAGTTTTTTCTCTTTCAAATTTTGAATTATAATGTGTATCTACACTCTTAATAATTCTGTTTGTTAAGCCAATAGCCCATGGTTTAATATTATTGGCATAAGTTACATCGTTGTAAATATTTCCAGCAAAGATAACATCAAAAATATCGTAGTCTTTGTTTTTCCACCAAATTGGTTGTATCCAATCATTTCTATCAACTAATATATGTTTTTTTGTTTTATCAAAATTTGGGTATCCTTTTCTAAATAATAAATGAGCAAAAGAAGTAACATAGCGGTAATCATAAATAGCAATATCAAAATCGTTATTACTCAATTCATCTGGTATCAAAAATGAATTGTATTCGGGCTGCCACCAGTAATTGCAATTTCCTATTACTTTAAAACCTAGCTCTTGAAAGCCTTCTGCCAATGCTATCATTTCATGATAATAATGATCATTTCCGTAAGGGTAAACAGGCGTAATAAAAAATTTAACTATCTTCATTTATCTATTTAAATATTTTCTATTCATAAAAAATTAAATATGATTAACTTCTTGATTTGTTAGCAATAAATCTTCTATTGTAATTTTTTTATTTGGGACGTTAATTTCTTGTTTTGCAAATGTTTCCGGAATGGGTTCTTTATTTATGAATAAATCTATCCATTTATGATAGTTGTTGGGAACATTTTTATTCGTCTTCAAAGATTTTATAAAATTATAATCTTCAAATCCTATATTTTGAATCAAATAAAAAATACTTTGAACTGAATAGTTATTAACTTCCTCTCCAATCATAGCTTTGGTCGGTGCAAAAAACTCATCTTCTAACACCCCTATAAATTTATGATTGTGAGGATACCATTGGTAAGTATTTTTTGCTGCTATGCCAATTTTTTTATCTAAACCCAATGTATAAATTAATTTTCTAATTGGAATTTTAAATAGTTTCAGCAGTGGATTGCTGCGAAGTATATCAGTTTTTCTTTTTTTATCTGGGCTCCAAAAAACCAAGGTTGCCGAAAACGATTCAGGATTAACAACAGCATGTGGTTCCCAACTATCAACTAAGTGAACCAATTTATCTTTCTGTTTAAATTGATCTCTAATTTTTAAATTAGTTTCTTTTGTTATTTCATTTGTTATAGGATTCTTATCAAACAAAAATGTTTCGTAACCGCTACCAAAAGTGGCATAGCTAGTTAATAAATAATTATTATGATGATGAATAGCAGATGCTAAAATATTTGTTTCTTTACTTTCAAGCGATGGGAAAATATGAACTTTCATATTAAAATCTTCACATTCGTAAACATAAAAAAATGGAATCTCATACATCGACCATTTTCGATTTAAATAATTTTTATCGGTTAGGTTTAATTTAATAACTTCTGACCAAAATGATAAGTCGGAACCTAGCTCTATTAAAAGCGGTGCCACTTTTTGGTGTAAAATATATCTATCTAAAATCGTTTGATTTAATTCAATTATTTTATTTAAAGTTGAATGTTTAATCATTGTGTTTTTTGTTTAAAAAATTTATACATAAAATTCTTAAAAAAAATCATTCCTAAACTTGGATAGGAGAGGGTTAATTTCAAATAATTATATAATCCTTTAAATTTATTTTGTGCCAGTGAATCTATTAAAATAAATAAACGACAACAGGCATCTGCCATCTTAAAATTATTTGATAGTAAATAATCTTTCCTTCCTAAACTCCTTCTATTATATAAAAAAACAATTAAATTATGTGCCACTAGTGATTTTGGATTATTAAAAGAACTTGTTACGGAATTTGAATTTGTTCTATAATAATATAGTGCGTCTGCAACATTGCCAACTTTAAAATTATCTAATATCAATGAATACCAGTAAACATCCTCCGAACCCATTCGATCAAAATACAAATGATAACCCCCTACTCTATCAAGTACATCTTTTTTGATCATTAATGATGAACCTGTCATCACAATTCTTAAAACCCTAAAATGCTCCCGAATTAGTTCTTCATGAATGGGATGATTGGATTTATAAATTTCTTTACCAAATTCATCTATTTTAATAATGTTACTTCCTACACATGCACAATCAGGATGCGCATCCAAATACTTAGTTAACAATTCCAATCTATTTAAAGCGCTATAATCATCCGCATCTTGAAATGTTATTAAATTGCCAGTTACATGTTGAAATAACTTATTACTTGCTTTTGTATATCCTAAATTAGTCTCATTGTGAAATCTTTTTATTCTAAGATCTGAGTACGAGTCAATAATTAATTTTGTAGAATCAGTGCTAGCATCATCTGAAATGAGTAATTCAAAATTAGCATAAGTTTGATTTAAAATACTGTCAATTGACTGCTTAATAAATTTTTCGCAGTTATATGCAGGCATTATAACAGAAACTAAAGAGCTCATTTTAGCAAAATTGATTTTACTAAAAGTTTCAATTTATAGTAATAAAACAAACTTGAATATTTAAGATATTCAATGTTCATTCTCATTCTTAATGATTTAAATAAATAATTATGAATTAAATTATCTTTGGATTTATTATTAATTTGTTTAAAAAAACCTGACATACTTTTTTCGAAGAAATCTTCTGCCCAAGCTCTAGAATCCGAGCCAATTTTCTGATATTTTTCTTTATGATTTTCAAAATCAAGAAATGTTTTCGTCAATATTTCTGGTGTTTTAGCATCAATCATGGGATATAAGTCGAAACCTTGGCTACGGTAAAAATCATCTCCTCTGTGATGAATAACAGGTAAGCCTGCCTGCATATACTCGAAAATAGAGCTATATGAAAACCAGCGACGGTAACCCAATTCTCCTATACCAAAATCCACTTGCGTTAATGCCGGCATAATATCTTTCCTTAACATTTTAGGAATCCACATGACGTAATGATCCATGCCTAATTCCTTAATATAGTCTTTAGATTTTTGAACATCAGTTCCGTACTCTAATAAAATTAATAAAGCTTTATCTTTTTTATTAGTTTGCTTAATATAATTACTAAACCCTTCAATTAAAACATGATTTCCTTTATTAATTTTTATGGACCCTCGATCACTCCAATCTTGAGAGATGTGTTGCCAAATAATTAAATCATATTTTTTTCTTAATGCAACAAACTCATCTAATCTTGATGATTGATGTTCGAAGCCTGAAGTATATTGATTTTTATATAAAAATGGGGCTGAGCCTATTCGTTCAAAATTACTATTCTTAATTTTTTTTAATGGAATTTCATATAGATCTTCTGACGGATCTAAAGCGATACAAAGTGATTCGGCGATACCTTGATATTGTAATGTTCCAAAAAAATAATTAGTTAATTCCCACAATTGTGGTGTTTTATTAATAAAATTAAAAAATGAGTACTCATATAAATCACTTCCATGTGGGTAAAAAATATCTAATTTATAACCAGCTTTAAAAAAATAAGCAGGAGCGATGTCGGTTCCAATATAGAAATCAAATCCAATGATTATCTTTTTTATATCTGCTTTTGAAATAAAATCAATGTTATCTCTTTTCCAATTAGTTTGCTCAACGTAAATATTGTTTTCAGGAGCATATGTGTCTGCTGATGGCAAAAACCATTCAAATTCTTCAAATAAGAATAAAGTACAAATATGATTTTCATCCCTTAAATAACGCGCAACTTGGAATAGCATGTTATTCATATTTCCAAATAAAGCTATTCTCATACTTTTTTTATTTTCTCTTTCTGTTGTTCTTTAAACTTGTTTAATTCTATAGCTGGAGAGCCAGTCCATTTTTGACCGTCAGGAATTGGTTTAGTTACAACTGAGCCTGCCCCCACTAAAACTTCATTACCAACTTTTACAGCATCTAAAATAATGGTTTGAATACCTACAAAGCAATTATGACCTACTGAACTACCACCACAAAAAACAGCTTTTGCTCCAATCATAGTGTATTCTCCAACAGTCGCATTATGTCCGATATGAACATAATGATCAAGGATTGCTCCTTTTTTAATATGTGTTAAATGCAAGGTCCCTTTATCAATATTAACAAATTGTAATATTTCAACATCATCTTCAATAATTACTTTACCAATGTGAGGCATTTTTTCAATTAGATTATCCTCATTCCAAATATGTCCAAACCCATCTCCTCCAATATTACAGTATTCATTTATTTTTACATTATTTCCAATAAATACATCGCGATGTATTCTTGTATATGGAAGAATGATTGAGCCCTCACCTATTTCGCATTTATCTATAATGCAAAAAGCTCCCACATGAACTGACGGATGAATCTTAGCATCTTGCGAAATGATTGCTGTGGGATGAATCCCAACTGGATACTCCATTTTATCTTCAAAAAAAGTTCTTAAAATTCTTGTAAAAACTGCTTTTGGATTTTCTACTATTAGAAAACATTTTTGATCAAGATGGTTTTGAAAAAATAAATCACTATCACAAATTATTAACCTAGCCTTTGTTTGATTTAACAATTGATCTTTATCTTTTCGAGCTGGATTAATCCATGTAATTGCATCTTCATCTGCCTCAAAAATTGGCCTAATTTTAGTAAAAGGAACAAAGTCTGCTCCTAAAACTTTGTATGATTTTCCTAATAGATTTTCTATATCTGAAAAATGTATTTTTTTCATGGTTAAATTTTTAGTAAAATTTATTTTTCATTTTCATAAAAATGAGAATCGTAATAAGTATCAGGATGAATCAGAACATGAATTAACTGATGATTGTCTTGGGCGTGCTCAGAAAAACTTCTTCTATCATCCTTTAACAAAACTCCTTTATCATAACATTTCCAGCGCGTCCATTCGCTATCACTTATATAAAAAGCTTCTTGAAATAAATTAAATTCTGGCTGATGGTCATACGCTTCATAAAGTAATCCGAAATCACTGGCTTTTTTATCTCTCCAAAAATCTAAATTATTATCTCCTGTCATTCCTCCGTGGCTGGCTACACCTTTTACTGAAACATTAAACATTCTATTGATAACATCAATATCTCTTAACAAACATTGAGTTGCATCCTCATTCCAAATAACGGATTGATCAATCACCTCGGAATGATAACCTAATTCATGACCACTTTCAATTAAATATTTAATGATTATATAATTTTCAAAAGAGAAAGGATTGTATTCTGGTGCATGGAGCCTCAAAAAAAAACTTGCTTTTATACCTAACTCATTAAAAATTTGAATGAGTTTTAAATTTTTTTTTACAGAAAAATCAATATCAACTCTATTAACTACTGTTTTTTTTGGCAATTTATTTTCATTTTTTAAACTAACAAATTCTTTACAAGTAATAAATTTGTAGCCCATATCAAGCACTTGTTGATACTCTTGCTTGATATTTTTGTAAGTAAATGTAAATTTTGAATTCATTGTAACTCTATTTCCAATATTTTTCTATCTGGATAATTAATTAAAACACCCATCCCTTTTTTTTGATAAACCACCATGCTTCCTAAAGCCAATGCGGATGCATTAGCAATCTTCTTTCCTGCAACGATATGATTTATGTTTCCTGCGCCACCATTGGCTATTACAGGAATACTAACTGCTGAAGTAATTAATTTTATTAATTCTAAATCGTAACCACTCCAAGTACCTTCTCGATCTATAGAAGTTAATAATATTTCTCCTGCTCCTCTATTTTCAATTTCTTTAGCCCATTCTATAACACTTTGTTTATGTTTTTGAGTAGCTGATTTTGAAACCACTTCATATTTTCCAAAAAAATTCTTTTTCACATCAATGGATGCAATCACTGCTTGGCTACCAAACAAACTAGCTATTTCTGTAATAAAACTAGGATTGTTGTGAGAAAAAGAATTTACTGCCACCTTTTCTAAACCAATATTAAATATTTTTTTTACTTGAATTAAATTAGTTAAGCCTCCACCATATGCCAATGGCATAAAACATTCATTAGCAATTTCTGACAATAATTTAAAATTTGGTTCTTTGCCAATAACACTGGCTTGTATATCCAAAAAAATTAATTCGTCTACTTCTTTTTCATTAAAAATTCGAACCGTATTAATAGGATCTCCAATGTAAGTGGGATTTTTAAAATTAACTGTTTTTACCAATCCATCGTCTTTCAATAAAAGGCAAGGTATGACTCTAGTTTGTAGCATTAAATTTCAGAGAAATTTTTTAAAAATTTCATACCAAACTTATGACTCTTTTCTGGATGAAATTGCGCTCCATATATATTATCTTTTTGAATAGCCGAGTCAAAGGTTATACCATAATTTGTTTTTAAAATAGAATTTATTTCATTTTTACATTTAACATAATAGGAATGCACAAAATAAAAACGCGCATCTTCATCAAAATTAGCTGTAAGTTTACTCGTTCCATTATCCTTTACCAAATTCCAACCCATGTGTGGTATTTTTAAATTTTGCTGATGATCAAACTTAAATTTTATAGTTTCTGCAGGAATCCAACCCAAACCAGGAAGTTTACCTTCTTCACTATGATTAGTTAATAATTGCATGCCAAGGCAAATTCCTAATACTGGGATTTTTTCTTCAAGGGCTTTATAATTTAGTAAGGTTTGAAAATCTAACTCTTTTATTTTACAC
>JBKDJY010000198.1:0-3727 GCA_046345275.1 Bacteroidota bacterium | reverse complement strand
TGCGACTTCCGATTTGAATGACTTGTACAGACGTGTGATCATACGCAATAATCGTTTGAAGAGATTGATTGACATCAAGGCTCCTGAGGTTATTCTACGGAACGAAAAACGCATGTTACAAGAGGCAGTCGATTCATTGTTTGACAACTCGCGTAAAGTGAATGCAGTACGTTCGGATGGTAACCGTGCCTTGAAGTCTTTGAGCGATATGCTGAAAGGAAAGCAAGGGCGTTTCCGTCAAAACTTATTAGGTAAGCGTGTCGATTATTCTGCCCGTTCAGTAATTGTTGTAGGACCTGAGATGAAATTGCACGAATGCGGTTTACCCAAAGATATGGCAGCTGAATTATTTAAGCCATTTATCATTCGTAAAATGATTGAACGTGGAATCGTTAAAACGGTAAAATCTGCAAAGAAAATTGTTGACAAAAAAGATCCTATTGTTTGGGATATTTTGGAAAATGTTTTGAGAGGTCATCCAGTATTATTAAACCGAGCACCAACGCTTCATAGATTAGGTATTCAAGCGTTTCAACCTAAATTAATTGAAGGGAAAGCCATTCAATTACATCCGTTGGTATGTTCTGCTTTTAATGCTGATTTTGATGGTGATCAAATGGCAGTTCACGTTCCTTTGGGACATGCTGCAGTTTTAGAAGCACAAATTTTAATGCTTGCATCTCATAATATATTAAATCCATCTAATGGAGCACCTGTTGCGGTTCCTTCTCAGGATATGGTTTTAGGATTATATTATTTAACTAAATCTAAAAAGAATTTACCTAAAGATCCTGTAAAAGGTGAAGGAAAAGTATTTTATGATGCAGACGAAGTAATTATTGCTTTAAATGAAAAACAAGTTGATATACATGCTCAAATAAAAGTGAAGGTTACCAATGCTTTAGAAGGTTCAAAATTAGTTACTAAATTAATTGAAACAACTGCTGGGCGTGTTATGTTTAACTTAGTTGTTCCTCATGAAGTAGGCTATATTAATGAACTTTTAACTAAAAAATCATTGCGTGATATCATCGGAATGGTTGTTAAAAAAACTGGTATGGCTAAAACAGCCAAATTTTTGGATGATATAAAAGATTTAGGATTTAAAACAGCCTTTAAAGGAGGATTATCATTTAATTTAGGGGATATTGAAACTCCAGAAGAGAAATTCAAAATTATTAAAGATGCTCGAAATCAAGTTGATGAAGTCATGAATAATTATTCAATGGGCTTTATTACTAATAACGAGCGTTATAATCAAATTATTGATATTTGGACGCATGCTAACTCTAAAGTAACTAAAAAAGTTCTTGATGTATTAAGTTCCGATAAACAAGGTTTTAATGCCGTATACATGATGCTTGATTCTGGAGCACGTGGATCCAAAGAGCAAATTAAACAATTAAGTGGAATGCGTGGATTGATGGCTAAGCCTCAAAAAGCAGGTGACACAACGGCATCTATTATTGAAAACCCAGTGCTTTCTAATTTTAGAGAAGGCTTATCAATTTTAGAATACTTTATTTCAACCCATGGTGCTCGAAAAGGGTTAGCTGATACGGCTTTAAAAACTGCTGATGCTGGTTATTTAACTCGCCGTTTAGTGGATGTAGCTCAAGATGTTATTATTAATGAAGAGGACTGCGGCACTTTACGTGGTTTAGTTGCTGTTCCATTGAAAAATAATGATGATGTTGTTGAGTCTTTAGCAGAAAGGGTTTTAGGTCGTATATCACTAAATGATTTATACCATCCTACTACTGGTGATTTAATTGTAGCTTCAGGAGAAATGATTAATGAAGATGTTAGTGAATTAATAGAAGCTTCCCCCATTGAATCAGTTGAAATTCGTTCGGTATTAACATGCGAGAGCAAACTAGGAGTTTGCGCCAAATGCTATGGTCGTAATTTATCCAATGGACGTCAAGTTCAACTTGGTGAAGCTGTTGGTGTTATTGCTGCACAATCTATTGGTGAACCGGGAACACAATTAACTTTACGTACCTTCCACGTTGGAGGCACCGCTTCAAATACCGCAGCATCATCTAGTTTAATTGCAAAATATGATGGTGTAGCTGAAATTGATGAATTAAGAACAGTAGAAAGAATCAATACAGATGGTGGTAAAGCAAATGTTGTAATTGGTCGTTCAACAGAAGTTCGTATTGTTGATGCAAATACTGGAATTACCCTCACAACAGGAAATATTCCTTATGGCTCTCAGTTGTACATTAAACCTAATGCCAAAGTTAAAAAAGGTGATGTTATTTGTGATTGGGATCCATACAATGCGGTAATCGTTTCCGAATTTGCTGGTGTTGTTGAATTTGAAAGTATCAAAGAAAACGTGACATATCGTGAAGAATCAGATGAACAAACAGGTTTCCGCGAAAAAGTTATTATTGAAAGTAGAGATAAAACACTGAGTCCATTATTAAAAATTGTTGATAAAAAAGGTGAACCTTTAAAAACATACAATTTACCAATTGCAGCTCATATCGTTATTAATGAAGGGGCTAAAGTTGAGTTAGGTCAAATTTTAGTTAAAATTCCTCGTATTACAGGGAAAACAGGAGATATTACTGGTGGTTTGCCAAGAGTTACGGAGTTATTTGAAGCCCGTAATCCAAGTAACCCTTCTGTTGTGTCAGAAATTGATGGCATTGTTTCTTTTGGAAAAATTAAACGAGGTAATCGTGAAGTCGTTGTTGAAGCTAAAACTGGAGAACAACGTCGTTATTTGGTTTCATTATCCAAACATATTTTAGTTCAAGAAAATGATTTTGTAAAAGCAGGTGAGCAATTATCTGATGGTGCAATTTCACCTGCTGATATTCTAGCAATTAAAGGCCCTACAGCAGTTCAAGAATATTTAGTAAATGAAATTCAAGAGGTTTACCGTTTACAAGGTCAAAAATTAAATGATAAACATTTTGAAACCATTGTTCGTCAAATGATGCGTAAAGTTCAAATTGAAGATCCAGGTGATACAGTTTTCTTGGAAGCTCAATTGATTAATAAAATTCAATTCATGACCGAAAATGATGAATTATACGCTAAAAAAGTTGTTGTTGAGCCAGGTGATTCTGAAAATCTAAAACGTGGTCAAATTATTACTGCTCGTAAATTAAGGGATGAAAACTCTGTTTTACGTCGTAGGGATTTGAAATTGGTTGAAGCTCGTGATGCAGTTCCTGCAACTGCTATTCCAATCTTACAAGGTATCACAAGGGCTTCGTTGCAAACTACTAGTTGGATATCAGCTGCATCTTTCCAAGAAACAACCAAAGTGTTAAATGAGGCAGCTGTAAATGGAAAAATTGATACACTTCAAGGATTAAAAGAAAACGTTATTGTTGGGCATTTAATTCCTGCTGGTACTGGTTTACGCCAATATGAAAAAATTATCGTTGGTAGTAAGGAAGAATATGAACGTTTAATAGCTAGTAAAGAGGAAATAGAAGAAGAAGTTTAAACGGGTAGAATTTTTCAAAAATAAATTACAGTATAAAAAAATCCGAATGCAAATTAGCATTCGGATTTTTTTTGTCTCAGTTTGTTTCATGTTTCTAGTAAAGAGCATTTTTGGGATCACGTCAAAAAGTTGGGGATTAAACCAAAAAAAGATACATTTAGCTTAAAAAATTATCGAAACACTAAGCATTCAATTATTAAAGGAACTGTTTCCATCAGAGTTAATGGATTATTTTATTATTAGCAACTTTGA
>JBKDJY010000197.1:0-3488 GCA_046345275.1 Bacteroidota bacterium | reverse complement strand
AGATGATGCTAAGAAATTATATTCTGGGTTTAATTTAGCAGATCCAAAAACATCGGTGTCAATGACCATTAATGGACCAGCACCAACCTTAGCAGCGTTTTTTATGAATGCAGCTATTGATCAACAATGTGAATTATACATCAAAGAACATAAATTAGAAAAGGAAGTAGAAGCAAAAATTGCGGCTATTTATAAAGCAAAAGGAACGGTTCGTCCAACTTACCAAGGCGAATTACCAGAAGGTAACAATGGCTTAGGTTTGATGTTGTTAGGTGTTACAGGAGATCAAGTATTGCCTAAAGATGTTTACGAAAAAATTAAAGCAAGCACTTTATCACAAGTGCGTGGTACGGTTCAAGCAGATATTTTAAAAGAAGATCAAGCACAAAATACTTGTATTTTCAGTACAGAGTTTAGCTTACGTGTAATGGGTGATGTGCAACAATATTTCATCGATCAAAAAGTACGTAACTTCTATTCGGTTTCTATTAGCGGTTATCATATTGCAGAAGCTGGAGCAAATCCTATTTCTCAATTAGCATTTACATTAGCAAATGGTTTCACGTTTGTAGAATATTATTTATCGCGTGGAATGAACATTGATGATTTCGCTCCAAATTTATCATTCTTCTTTAGTAACGGTATTGACCCTGAGTACAGTGTGATAGGTCGTGTGAGTCGTCGTATTTGGGCGAAGGCGATGAAATTGCGTTACGGTGGAAACGAAAGAAGTCAGATGTTGAAATACCATATTCAAACTTCTGGACGCTCGTTACATGCGCAAGAAATTGACTTTAATGATATTAGAACAACTCTTCAAGCGTTATACGCGATTTACGATAACTGTAATTCATTACATACGAATGCGTATGATGAAGCCATTACAACCCCTACAGAAGAATCGGTTCGTAGAGCAATGGCTATTCAGTTAATCATTAACCGTGAATTAGGTTTAGCGAAAAACGAAAATCCATTGCAAGGTTCTTTCATTATTGAAGAATTAACTGATTTAGTTGAGGAAGCAGTATTAACAGAATTTGATCGAATCTCTGAACGCGGCGGCGTATTAGGCGCTATGGAAACCATGTATCAACGTGGGCAAATTCAAGAAGAAAGTTTATACTACGAAACTTTAAAACATACTGGTGAATATCCATTAATTGGTGTCAATACCTTCTTATCAAGCAAAGGAAGTCCCACAATTTTACCACGTGAAGTGATTCGTTCAACTCCTGAAGAAAAAGAATACCAAATTGCCATGTTAGCAGAATTACAAAAAACACATGCTGATAAACACCATGAATTGGTAAAGCGACTTCAAACAGCAGCAATTCATAACAAAAATATTTTTACTGAATTAATGGATGCCGTCAAATATATGAGCTTAGGCCAAATAACCAATTGTTTGTTTGAAGTAGGCGGACAGTACAGAAGGAATATGTAATGGTATGAGAAAATTGATTTTTGCTATTTTTAGCTTTGTATTCTACTTTTCTTTTTTTTGTCAAAAAGCATCCAAAAATAGTTTAAAGTTTTTGAAAGTGCCAATTGATATTATTGGACATACAGATTCAAGTTTATTTTTATTGGGAAAGAAGTCTGATTCTTTAGGCGTTAAAGATTTTTATGTATCAAAACATAGCGTTGGTAAAAATTCTGTAAAATTTGATACCTGCCTAAACTTCCAAAAATTATTTAATGGAAAATTTAATCCAGATAACTTTAGATATAGAACCTTTCAGTGTAAAAATAAAATAGTGATATTATTTGATGTTATTATTTCTGAGAAAAAAACACTTATAGGTAAGTGGATTGACTATAATGGAAAAGTTTCTGAAGCTGTTGTTGTAGATAAAATTGATATGAAAGATGATAATTTATCTGAATGTAATTATAAAATGGAATTAACTGATAAAGGCGATATTTTTATTTCTGTAAGAAGAACCTATAAAAGCGGTTATCAGAGAGATAGATGTAAATTGGTAGATGAAAATTTTTCTAAATTGTGGGAGTATGATTTTCCTAAAATTAATAGCTGGAAGGAAGTTAATATTATTTCGGATATTGATAAGAATTCAAACTTAATTTACTTTATTGCGAATGAACGTAATGTTATGATTGAGAAAGATCCGAATAATAGAGATACTATTGTAGATAAAAAAATAGGCAGATTAGATTATAAATTAAAATTTAGACGAGATAGTTTAGAGGTAATTTCTGTAAATCCAACAACATCGGTTGTTAAATTAAACAAAGTTTATTATCCATTTTTTGATTTCCCGTCTATTAGAGCAATTTCATCTTCTGAGATATTACTTTATGATGAGGTTAATATCGACGATGAAAATTTTATTTTACCTGCAAAAAAAGGAATTTATTATAAACGAATTGATAATATAAATAATAAAGTTTTACTGGATACACTTTTTGTTTTTGACGATAAAGTTCAACATGGATTAACTTATTGGTTGCCAGAAAGAACAAATAGACCTACTAATAAAATATTCGTTCTCACATATGAAAAAATTATAGATGGAAAGTTGTACTCTGTTTTTGAGCATTTAGCAAATGATATTGGTAGTTTGGAAATTTTCACTTCATGTTTTAATATTACGGATAATAAAATGGAGTGGTCTAATTTTATCCCGAGAAAAATACGTAGTTATCCTGGTTTTCATAATTCCTTTGTGCTTGACTATAGTAATAAATCATTCAACATTTCATTTTATGAGCGAAAAGAAAACTTTAGTTTTCGAAAAGATAAATATAATTTTGACAGATATAAATTAGTTAAAAATGTAGTGAAATCGAATTTTGTAACGTATAAAATTTCAAATTCAGGAGAGATTTCTAAAACAATTACTGATAAGGATAGCGAAAATTTTATTTTCCCTTGGTTACTTGAAGGCAAAAATAAAATTTTTTTTGAAAGCCGATTTTTCCTTCCAAATGGCTTCTTGTATAGCAAAAAATAAAATCTTATGAGTGATAATTAAAAAGCATGTTTCATTAAATCTAAACGAATTATTGCCAAACTCTCAATTTTTTGCTAACATTTAAGACGTAATTCGTCGGTGGCTTAGTTTTAAAAGTACTGTAGAATAAGCATTAAACAAAAAACCCTTAACTATTGCTAGTAAAGGGTTTTCATTTTATTCAGCGGAGAAATAGGGTTTTATAGAACCGTATCTTGATATTGTTCGAAAAGTAGATATTCTATTTGCATCTGAATTTAATGAATGTATCGGAAAGGGCGTTTACGATGAATGCAAATTAGCCTTGAACATGAAAATTCCAGTTTTTGTAATTAAAGTAAAAAACAATAAATATTATTTTGAGAAGCTAAATGGGATCACGTCAAAAAGTTGGGGATTAAACCAAAAAAAGATACATTTAGCTTAAAAAATTATCGAAACACTAAGCATTCAATTATTAAAGGAACTGTTTCCATCAGAGTTAATGGATTATTTTATTATTAGCAACTTTGA
>JBKDJY010000196.1:0-13129 GCA_046345275.1 Bacteroidota bacterium | reverse complement strand
ACAGCTATCGCTGAAAAATTTCAAAATCCGCCCACCTGTGTATGATAAAGGCAAAAAAACAAACGCACTCTTTTTAAACTATTTTATTGAGATTATATCATTTTATACTTGCAGATAAAATGTGAAAAATGTCTCAAAAGTTTTGATTTTACATGCATTTTTAGTTTTTGAGCAGACTCTATCTAATTCTATCGTTTTGCAGCTACCCGAAGGGCGAGACTTTTACCACAAAACTTGATTTGAAAAACTAATATTTGTAAGCTTTGGTTGTGCGGTCGCTTGTGTGGCTTGCAAATGTGTATGACTGTTAAGCTGTAGCATTATATCTTTTTTCAAATACGTTTGTTCTGTGATAACCCAAGTATTCTTTTCGTTTATTATTTAAAAACACTTTTTCTAAGCTATAATTTGAAACAGATTTTACAACGTCTTTTGGTAGCTTTTTAGAGAAAATAATTTTCCCATTATCATCAAATGTAATATAGCCCAAATCGAATAAGGAATCTATATTTCTACTTAATAAAAATCCATTATTTACATCATAAGCTTCAATATCATCTGATTTTATAAAAGGTTTAATATGGCTGGCAATTAGCACAGGGTAAGCCAGCTTTTCAACCATACATTTTTCCTCATTATAAATTGAAAAACTTTCCTCACGTAATTGATTTTTATATAACAAATGCAAGTAGGGATTTCGTTGTCTAGTAACCACTTCTAAATTTTCACCGAAAATTTGTTTAGCATCTTCAGTGAAATATAGTTCGTTATTTACGAAAACAATGTCATCTAATTTTTTTAATAAATTAGTTAAATATCCTATTTGATTGTATTTTCTTTTTATAAAATTAATTTTGTTCGCAATAATTACGTAATGATTTAATTCAGCAGAATTCAAATATCCTTTTTTTATACTGCCAATATCTACAAGCATTAAAGCAATAATTTCCTCCATTTTCAACTTACCAACTTCAACCAATGTATTAATAAGAAAGTTTAATTGATGAAGATTTGAGCTTTCATTAACTGCACGGTTGAAACTTGAATTTGAGTAAACGATTTTGGAAAGCAAAGACTGTCTTTTTCTATTTGTTTTCGCTTTTAAGTATTCTAATGAATCCGAGTTATATGATACCAAAAATGAGTTTATAAATCCCATTTTCACTAATTGATTTATTGCTTTTCTGACAGAGATTAGATTTTTTTTTAATTTTTTCTCAATTCTGTTTTGTAAGCGTGAATACTTATCTTCACTATACTTTTCCTTTTTGAATTCATCAATAAATTCCACACAAATTTTCAAAGTGTTTAAAAAAACATCTCCATTATAGCCAGTAAAAGCATTGGTTAAGCTCCAATAATTTTCATAGCTCTGCTGTGGCATATTCTTTCTTTGATTTTGTTAGTAATCTTGTGTTTTTTACTATAAATAAATATTCTTTGTTTATTTCCTTTTTTTCTTTACCTGTAACCTTATAATTATGTTTTCTTTCTATTATTTGAACATCATCTGAATATTTACTGAGTAAATATAATAATTGTTCTTTAGTAGGGAATGATGAGTTATTATAACTCAACATCCAATACTTATAATTTTTCAAATTAGAAAAAAGATTGTCAAACAATTCAATTGAGGTTTTCTTATCTACAAAGTTATTTTTAAATGGTTCTTTTATAGTTGATGAAATGTATGAGTCAATTAAGCCATAAAAACCAAAATAATTATTCATTGTACCTGTATAAGGTTGGTCTAAATAGATAATATCTGCCATAACCTTTCCTAGCAAATTAAAAACATCTTCATTTAGTGAAATGTTTTTTTGTTTATTATCAAAAACAGCTTTGTTATATTCATCAATATTTTCTAAAAAATGACTCTTAAAAGATTGGTTATGATATGCTCTTTTTCTTTTATATTTTTCATAGCTATACTCTTCATCTCTTAATTGCACTACTTTTTCCCAATTTATATTAAATCTTGAATAAGGCATTTTTCTTATCATTGCCCTCCTCAATAAAGTAATTGC
Source organism: Bacteroidota bacterium (assembly GCA_046345275.1). Taxonomy (GTDB): domain Bacteria; phylum Bacteroidota; class Bacteroidia; order B-17B0; family Aurantibacillaceae; genus UBA4416. The sequence goes on along the minus strand of JBKDJY010000196.1, from coordinate 11,102 downwards.
TAATGATTTTTTATAATCTGAATTTAGTTTTTAAATATTTTGACGGTATAAGTCCAACTCCATACATTCTTCAGGAAAGAAAAAAACATTGGAATAATTTTTAAACATAAAACCTTTTAAAGGTTTACCAGTAAAAATTATTTCTAAATCATTTTTATCAAGTATTTCAAAATTGTTTTCGATTAAAGACTTGGATATTAAATGATTTACAGCAAGTATATCATTTGAAATAACTTTTAATCCTTTTAGCTTTGCTTGATAGCTTACAGAGCCAACACCTGAGAATGCATCAAAAATACTTTTAGCATCCGTTGGGAAATAACTGGAAATCCAATTTGCTATTTTTTCTTTGTTGCCAATAAAATTTATTTTAGGGAATTTATTCATCATCTTTCATCATTTTTAAAATGTTTTTTGCAATTGCTTTAGCCAATAAAGGTGGAACAGAATTTCCAACCTGTTGTTGTTGGGAAATAGTACAACCTTTGAAAACAAAGTTGTCTGGGAAAGATTGAATACTTGCTAATTCCCTGACAGTTAATGCCCTGTTTTGTTCATAATGAAAAATTTTCCGCATATCGCCAGTAATACAAACAGAGGGCTCATTACTCTTGTAACGAATATATTTTCTAACATCTCCGCTTTGTGGTCTTATTTTTTCGGGTATTTCATTTCTATCTCCCCCATCAGAAATGAAACTCATTTTATGCAGCATTTGTTCTGAATGCTTCATTGCAATATGATTTGGAATATTGGATTGTTCTCCAGACTTTAATTTTGGAAAATGTTGTAATACATCTTTTATCGGTTTATGTCTTTTTGATGTTTTATCTGGAAATGAGATTTTTTTTGAAATTCTATTGCCAATAAATAAAACTCTATTTCTCTTTTGCGCTATTTCATAATCTGCTGCATTTACAATTTTACATTCAACATTGTAACCTAAGGTTTTAAATAAATCAACGATTTCATTTTTAGTTTTACCTTGGTTATGAGTATATAAGCGAGCAACATTTTCCATTAAAAAATACTTTGGCTTTGTTATAGAAACAATTCTAGCAAATTCTTTAAAAAGTTGGTTTCTTGGGTCGTCAATAAACTTTCTGCCAATATTGCCAGCAATACTAAAACCTTAGCAAGGAGGGCCTCCAATAACTATATCAATTGATTTTCCATTGGTATATTTATTTATTTGCTTCGCAGTCAGATTTGCAATATTGTCTTGAATTAAATTGTGCTTTGGAAAGTTTGTCCTGTAAGTTTCACAAAAGCTAGGTTCTATATCTACAGAAAATAAATTTTCAAAACCCATTTGATCAAAACCAATTGAAAAACCACCCGCTCCACAAAACAAGTCTATGTAGGTAGGTTTCTTTTTCATAAGTCAAGATTCGTTTGTTTTACGTTTGTAGACCTCAAGTATTCAACTTTTTTTTCTGCAACAATTAAGACATCGTTGGAACATTGATTTTCATATAATTTTTTGGCGAAAAGATTACCATAGAATTCTGTCTTTAGCAAATTCAAATCTAGATTTAATGCCATAGAAAGTTGTCCTAATCTTTTTTCGTCAAAATCTCTTTTGCCGTTTTCAATTTTGCTCAAATTCGCAGAATCTAAGTCAAGTCTTGCCGCTAGCTGTGTTAGCGTCAGTCCATTTTCATTTCTTAAGCGTTTTATGTATTCTCCAAATGTTTCTTTCATTTGACTTGCTTTTATTTACTTGTCATTTTTTGACAAATATAAATATTATTCTGAATATTCTGTCGCGCGGTGGGAAAATTTTAGCTCTTTTGGTTGCGAAGCGTTCGCCCGTGTGGTGGGGCAACCAAATGTGCTAAAACGTGCGGTTGGTTGTCCGTCTTAGCATTGGTGGTAACTGAGTAGTTAAAGATATAAGCTGTAAAACATCTGAAATTATAGTTTTTTTGGAGCTTTGTATAAAGGCACTGTGCTGCAAGGTTCGCCATACATGATAGATTTGGCATAAGGTTTTAAAGCCATGGCAAAGTTAATAAACGCATCGGAAGTAATGGGCAAGTTACCGCAACCTTTAATAACTACCCTTTTATCAATATAAGATTCAAAATTTATATTTTTTAAAACGTCTTTAAATAAAACAACTTCTAAGGTTTCCAAATTACCAAAAATTACTTTTTTAGCAATTTGTTCCAATTCCAATGCAATGAGCATATATGCCCATGTAGGTACAATGGCATCGTTTGAGCAAAATATGGCAACAAATTTATCTTTGTATTGAGTCCAATCATGTTCTTTTAAATAGGCACGAAAATCTTTTTCTTTTAACATGAGCTCTTGAAACAACAATGGCTTTATGTCAAATAAAACACGTTCTCCTTTTGGATAAAAATCTTCTAAATCAATCGAAACAATTCCGCTGTTTTCTACCTTATTGGTGATGGTTTTTTCCATTTGAAAAGCATTACATAAATCCTAGTTCCAATTGAGCCACTTCACTCATCATGTCCTTTGTCCACGTTGGCTCAAAGGTTAATTTTAACTCCGTTGAATGAATGTTTGGCAAGAGTTTTAATTTGTTTTCGATTTCAGCTGGAAGTGTTTCTGCAACTGGACAATTTGGGGAAGTGAGCGTCATTGTAATTTTAAGATGATTGTCGTCATTTAAATCCAATTCATAAATTAAGCCCAACTCCCAGACATCTACTGGTATTTCGGGATCGTAGCAAGTTTTTATTTCATCAATAACCCTTTGCATTAATGCTGTATCTTTGGTAATAATAATTGCTCCCATTTTTATTTAGAATTTATAATCCCCATAACTTGTGGTAAATTCGGAGTCTTCTATTTTTGGATTTACTTGCAAAAAGAAGTAATCATACTGTTCATAAAGTCCCTTATCGTCCAATACTTTTACCCCAATTGGTAAGAAATAAAGTTGATCAATATATAGTGTAACATATTTTGCATAAGCATTTGGAACCTTTAATTTTTGTCCTTTTTTTAAGATATCAAAATAATCATTGAGTTTAGGATTGACCTCTAAAATCATGTACTCGCTTATATGTAATTTTCTTGCAATCGAAGTAATGCTTTCATTTTCACCAACTGTATAAGTATCATATCCAAAATCTTTATTATTAATAATTACTTTATAACAAGGCCTATTGTTATATCTTTCCGTTCCTTCAAGTGTGAAATATGCGTCAAATTTATCACCTAATTTTTTTGTCATATGGCCAATAATACTTCCAAAATAATCAAAGCCCATGTCATTTAAGTTATGATGTTGGTCTTGCCTCATCAAAGAACCAAGAGGGTTTAAACTTAAATTAAAAAACGGAAAGGAATTTGGTTTGATATAAGCTTTATTATTATTCCATCCATCTACCCATAAAAGCTCAATGCCTTTGATGTATAAATATATTTTACGAGGATTGCGATTTAATTTAACTGATGATTCGTAGTAATTTAAACCTTTTTTACCCCGTTCAATAATTTTAAGACTATACTTAAACCGTTCAACATCACGAATAGATTTTAACATCTTGGTAATAACTTCTTTGGCCGTAGGTTCTGATTTTTGAGCAAAAGATTGATAGCCAAAAAAAAGAAAGAAAGAAGCTAATATATTTACATAGCGTATTTTTCTTAACATAGGGCGCAAAGGTAAAATAAAACTTTAGATTTATTTTTATAAATTGTTAATTATTTGGCAATAAATATTTTAGTAAATAGTTTCTCTTTTTTGATACATTTATCAAAACTGTTTGGTAAAGTAAACTATATTCGCACTGCAAAAAAATGGTACAATATAATCAAATCACAATATTAATTTCAGAGCTTCTATATAAGCTAGATTGTGTCATTGTCCCAAATTTAGGAGGTTTTGTAGCTCGAAATTACGCATCACATTTTACCAAAGGGAATAGCTTGTTAATTCCTCCTACAAAGCAAATTTTATTTAATAAAAATTTAAAACACAATGATGGACTTTTGATTTCAGAATATTCTAAAAAGTTCAATATCGCCTATGATTTGGCGTCTAAACAAGTTGAAGATTTTCAAGATTACATTGCGTCTATACTTCAAGCAAAAAAAAGATTTGAGTTATTAAACCTTGGCTTGCTATATATTGATCTTGATAATGAAATTCGTTTTGAGCCGAAAATAGATGTTAATTTTTTAATTGATTCTTTCGGGTTTGAGCCGATAGCAGTCCATGAAATTGAAAGAATAAAAGAGACAAGGGTTTTAGAACCGGTTTTTGAAAATAGGAAAATAAGCCTAGAGCACGCTGTCGCAAAGAAATATTCATTTAAACAAGTTGCAATAGTTGCCATTGGTTTGCCTTTAATGATGACGCTTGTTTTTTTAGCAGCTAATTCCAAACCATTAGAGCCAGTGATGCATTCATCATTCAATCCATTTTTTAAGCCTGTAAAAAAATATACTAAACTTAAGCGAGACAATCATCAGCTTTTTTATTTAGACAACATTCCAGAACCAACTTTAGTTTCAGACAAAAATGGTAATGCGATTTTTAAATTATCAAAAGACAGCGCTCCTTTGGTTGCTTCTGATAATCATAAAGATTTTTGCAACGATGAGCTTGCTTATTCGCCAGTCAATTTGAATGTCAATATCAGTGCAGCTTATCAAGTAGTGGTTGGTTGTTTTGGAATAGAAGCAAATGCAAAAAAGTTTATTAAGAATCTCAACTCAAAGAATTTAAAGGCTTCAATTACAGGATTAAATGATAAAGGATTACATGTCGTGAGTTGTGGCGGTTTTAATGATAAAGAAAAAGCTTACCAATTTGTAAATTCATTAAAAGAAACTTTTCCTAACGCTTGGGTAATGGCGAAGTAATTAAAAATAAAGTTTTACTTCTATATCAATGATTTTAAGATTTTTTTCTATTACTTTTTTTCTATCAATTTTTAATTTGAGTTCTCAAACTGATTCGGCAAAAAAATATAATCCTCATGAAGAAATTGATTACGACGGCAAACGTTATAGAGTATACAATAATTGGTTAAGTGTTGGTCCTGGCGCTGGATACAATTCTCATTGGCCTAAAGATGAAAGAAATTTAGGCGTTGATTTTTCATTTCATATTAAAAAAAGTTATTTTAGAGTTGGTGCATTTTCTAGTGGAGCCAGATTGAGGGCTGCAAATACTAATAATTATAACTTTCATATTCAATATGGTTTAAGAAAAGAAGACATTAAATATAATGTATCCGCATTTCTCGGGCCATCACTTTCTTATTTTAAAAGGCCTCTCAGCGATTCAACTCAATTTGGCTTAAACAATGTATTGGACAATGTTTACAATGAATTTGGATTTCATGCTTGCATCGAAGTAGTTTATAAAATTAAATATGATGTTGGAATCGGTGGCCAGGTTTTTTGCGATTATAATCGGGTACAATTTGTCTATGGCGTTAGATTAATCGCCTATCTTTCTAGTGCATTTAGAGGTGCAAAATATGGCCGAAAAACTCCAAGAAAGTAGCCAAGATCTTGTCGATTTTTTAATCATTGGTCAGGGAATTGCAGGAAGTATATTGTCTTTGAATTTAATTAAAGCAGGCTTTAATATTTGTGTAATAAACGATGATCAATTATCAACTTGTTCAAAGATTTCGGCAGGCATCTGGAATCCCATTGTATTTAAGCGATTGGTTAAAAGCTGGATGGCTCAAGAAATTATTCCTGAACTATTAAAATTTTATTCCCATTACGAAAAAGTATTTAACGCAAAATTAATTACAACCAGAAACATTATAAAACCCATAAATGATGAAAATGAGAAAAAACTTTGGTTTAAAAAATCCGAAATAGAAAGCAAATATTTAGCAAAAGAAATTTTTTCAAATTATCAATTGAGCAATCATCATATTATTCCTTCTTATTCAAAAGTTTTACAAGCAGGTAATCTCAACGTTTCCGAATTTTTAAGTCAAACAAAAAAATATATTTCCAACCGATTTCAGTATTTAAATGAACCATTTTTATTTTCTCAGTTTCAGTATAAAGAAGATATGATTCATTATCATAAGATAAAAGCCCGTCAAGTTGTTTTTTGCGAAGGATATTTAATGAACAAAAATCCTTTTTTTAATTGGGTGCCCACAAAACCAGCAAAAGGCGAATTAATTACCATCCATTGTCCCGAATTAAAATTACAGCAAGATGTTTTAAACAAGGGAATTTTTATTTTGCCTTTGGGAAACAACTATTTTAAAGTAGGTTCAACTTATCAATGGGATCATTTGAATGACGAACCCACATCAAAAGGACAAATCGAATTAGAAACCAAACTAAAATCAATCATTACCAATTCCTATAGCATCATCAAACATGAAGCTGGCGTAAGGCCTTCCGTTATAGATAGAAGGCCTGTTATGGGGAGACATCCCGATTTTAAAAATATGTTTTTGTTTAACGGGTTTGGCACCAAAGCAGTTATGTTAGCACCTTATTTTGCTAATCAATTGACTCAATTCATTCAAAATGGTCGAGAAATTAATGTGGAAGTTGATGTGAAAAGATTTGATCACCTTAAAATCCAATCATGATTTTCATAATTTTTGATTTAACTATTTCTTTATAAAAGATTATTTTTGTTTCATTATAAAATCGCCTAAATTGTTATTGAATTATATGTTAGCAAAACCGCATCATTTAAAACTAATTGGCCGAAGAGAATTTGTTGATTTTCCTTTGCTTCATATTTTAAATATTGAAGCTAAAATAGATACTGGCGCTTACACGTCTGCAATTCATTGTAAACAAATAAATATTGATGAAAAGTCTGTTTTAAGTGTGCAATTTTTTGATGATAAAGTTCATCTATTTGATCAGTTTTCAATCAAAAAGATTAAAAACTCTTCAGGAGAAATGGAAGAAAGATTTATCATTAAAACAATCATCAAAATTGGAAATAAAAAAATAAAAACAACCATATCTCTTACCGATAGAGGAGGTATGCGTTATCCTGTTTTAATTGGAAGGCGTTTGTTAAAGAAAAAGTTTATTGTAGATGTTAATTTAATTTACACAAACGGACTAAATATTTAAAACTTAATGTTATTATGAAATGCCCATGTTTTCCCCAAATACCAAAACAAATGACTAAACTGGGTATTCCATATGGCAATAAAAAAAATAATTTAGACTTATGAAGATTGCGATTTTATCAAGAAATAGAAATTTGTACTCTACGCAAAGATTGATTGAAGCAGCAGAGCAAAGAGGGCATGAAGTTGTTGTTCTTGATCACATGAAATGCGTTTTGGTGATAGAACAAAGCAGACCTCATATATACTATAATGGAAAAGAGGTAACTGATGTAAATGCTGTCATTCCTCGTATTGGAGCAAGTGCTACTTTTTATGGTTCAGCTGTGGTTCGGCAATTTGAGATGATGAAAATTTTCACCGCAGTTGAATCTCAAGCACTGGTGCGTTCTCGCGATAAGTTGCGCAGCTTACAAATTTTGGCTCGTGCCGGAATTGGGATGCCTAAAACTGCTTTTGCAAATGAACCAAAAAATATTGAATCCGTTATTGAGAGTATTGGAGGAGCTCCTTGCGTTGTTAAACTATTAGAAGGAACGCAAGGCATAGGAGTTATTTTAGCCGAAAATGATAAAGCAGCAAAATCAGTTATTGAAGCTTTTTTAAAATTAGATGCCAATATGTTAGTGCAAGAATATATTAAGGAGTCAAAAGGTGCTGATATCAGAGTTTTTGTTGTGGATGGACAAATTGTAGGAGCCATGAAACGTCAAGCAAAAGACGGTGAGTTTAGAAGTAATTTGCACAGAGGCGGAACTGCATCCATTATTAAATTAACTTCAGAAGAAAGAGCCACCGCCATTAAATCTGCAAAAAAATTAGGTTTAGGAATTGCAGGCGTCGATTTACTTCAGAGTGATCGAGGGCCATTGGTAATGGAAGTTAACTCTTCACCAGGCTTGGAAGGTATTGAAGGAGCTACCGAATTGGATATTGCTTCTAAAATTATTGAATATGTTGAACGCAATGAATTTAATATTCCTGGACAATAGGTATAACAAACCAACTTAAATTTTGATATAATTTTAGTTGTCGCATAAAAAACTCATTTTAGATCTATTGTTTTAATTTCAGGCACAATTTTTGTCAATATTTTAAGATGAATTTTGAACCGCATTTGCTTTCAATTTTTTTTATTGATTATTAATTTATACTTTTAACTAACAAAAACCAAAATCATGAAAAATCTAACCTTTATCACAAAAACAAACTGTTGGCTTTCAAGCCAATTAACCACTAAATTAAGCCGTCTCATGATGGCGTTAATTTTAACGATGAGCATTTCTGTAAAAGCCAACAATCCTTTAACATCCGCTTTTAAGATGCCAAATGGAAATAACCCTTTGTTCAGCAATAAAGTAAAGGCAACAGACAAAAAAGAAAACCTTCCAGCAAAAGAAAAACTAAAAGAAGACTTGCGAGGTAATGGGATGAACTTTACACCCAACCAAGGCCAAGTAGCAGACATGAGTGGCGCATTGCGGCCCGATGTGCTTTACACTTCTGATGCAGGAAATGCCAATATTTATTTGCGCAAAACGGGTTTAAGTTACGTGATTAGCAACATGGGCGCTGTGATGCATGAAATTGATGAAGAAGTAGAAAAAGCCGAACACAGCGGAAAATTAGGAATAGGAGGAGAAGAAAAACTCAAGGAAGAGCTGATGGCTAAAGCCACGCTGAAGGGCTACCGCGTGGATATTGACTTTGTGAACTGCAACCCAAATATCCGAACGATTAATGAAGATGTGATTAGCGGAAAACTCAACTTTTATTACCCACATTGCAAAGATGGGGTAACAGGCCTGAGCCAATACAATAAGGTTACTTACCAAAACATTTATCATAAAATAGATGCCATTTATTATGGTGGCAAAGCCCAAGGCTTGAAATACGATTTGATGGTGCAACCTGGAGGCAACCCCAAAGACATCCAACTGAAATATGCTGGTGCGGATAACATCAGTTTACTAAATGGCAAAATACAAGTAAAAACAGCCATAGGCAATATCCAAGAATGGATGCCAAAAGTTTACCAAAACATCAATGGCAAAGAAGTAAAGATAAAAGCAGCATATGTTTTAACAAAACCTTCTTCAACGTTAAATGGTTCTAACCCCTCCCCTTCGGGGAGGGAAGGGGAGGGGCTTCTCTCCTTCAATATTGAAACATACAACCCCAATTATCCCCTCATCATTGACCCATGGGCTACTTATTATGGAGGAATTGGAGCAGAAGCTGGCAGCTGCATTGCCAATGATAATTTAGGAAATGTTTTGATAACAGGATTTACACAATCATCTTTTTTTCCAATATCAGCAGGTGCTTTTCAAGTTGGTTTTGAAGGAATTTTGGATGCTTTTGTGTTGAGTATGGCTCCAAATGGGACTACACGTAATTTTGCAACTTATTTTGGAGGAACTGAAAATGATCGAGGAGTCGGCGGTATTTGTTCGGATGCCAGTTACAATGTTATTTTTGGCGGAGTGACAAGATCCACTGATTTTCCATGGGGGTCCACGGGTTCTAATGTGGTGTTTCAAAATGCTATTGCCGTAGACAATACCAATGTTTATGGCTTTTTGGTAAAATTAGATCAAAGCGGAATGCGCCAGTTTGCTACTTATTGTAATGGAGAAATTTGGGATGTTTGCACAGATGCCTTAGATAATATCATTGCTTATGGCTATACTTCAAATCCTGTAAATATTGCAACTATAGGTGCCATTAAAACAACACCAGTTGGACTTGATGCTTTTGTGGTAAAATTTCAAAATAATGGCTTGCGTTTATGGGGTACTTATTTTGGTGGAACAGGAGATGAAAATTGTGATCAATCAGGAGTATGTGTAGATAAAAACACTAATAACATTTATTTTAATGGATCTACTCAATCAACTAATTATACTGTTACCGCAGGGGCTCATCAAATTACAAATGGAGGTTCCTGGGATGGTATTTTAACTAAGTTATCTCCTGCAGGAGCCTTATTATGGTCAACTTATTATGGAGGAGCGGGTTTGGATTTTGCCAAGGGCATTTGTACAGATAAATTGGGCAATGTGATAATAGGTGGACATACAACAACAGTAACTTCTCCAAGTATTAGAACGATAGGACCTGTTTCTGCAGGATTAACTGATGTCTTTATTGCAAAGTTTAATTCAGCTGGTGTGCGTCAATGGGGAAGATATCTGGGGGGAACTTCTAACGAGTATTGTGCTGGCTTGGCTTGCGATAACAATAATAATATTGTGGCTGCGGGTAATACATTCAGCGCTATTTTAGGAGGGATTACTTCCTGCGTCTTTCTAGCCACCCGAACAGGAAGTGAAGATACTTGGTTAGCTACCTTTTCTCCCAATGGAAGCATTATTTGTTTGGGCTATTTTGGCGGGCAAACGCTATTTTTAGGCTCAATGTCTATTTTTGGTTGTCAAAGTTATATAGTTGGTACTTCTTTTGTAGGAGGTCAATGGCCAGTTACAGCTGGAGCCTATCAAACCGCCTATGGAGGAGGAGGTGCTTGGGGTGATGTCAATATTGCTCAATTAGATGTTAGTTCATGTGGTCTTGGTCTACCTGTTATGCCTTCTGCTACAAGCAATACAATTACAGCCACAGGTTGTAATTGTAATGGCTCAGTTACTTTAACCTTAAGCTGTCCATTTCCTCCCTATAGTTATTATTATAGCAATGGCGCTCAAACATTGAGTACAACCGCTTTAAGCAATAGCCTTAGCAATTTATGTGCTGGTGTTTATAATTATACAGTTGTTACAACTTGCCAGAGCAACATTCTTGGTAGTTTCACTATTGGAGGTACACCCAGCGCCATTACTGTTAACACTAGCATCACACCAGCCAATTGCGCTTCTGCAACTGGCTCAGTAATCATTAACAGCGTTGTGGGAGCAATTCCCAATTATACCATTACCGAAGGTGCAGTTCCTATTGCAACAGGCATTACTGTTCCATTTACCATCCCAGGCGTAAGCGTTGGCAACCATGTTTACACCATCAGAAGTTCCAATG
>JBKDJY010000195.1:0-11728 GCA_046345275.1 Bacteroidota bacterium | reverse complement strand
GCATAGTAAGTATCATCAACTTCATGGCCTGGCTGAATATTTCCTAAATCAATCATATTGGCTCTGAAAGTTCCTTGATATAGATTATATAAATAGCTTCTAACAACATCAGGGGCTAAAAAACAGCCATTATTATTGTTTGCGTTTCTACTTTCGCAAACGCCTATGATAGCTATATCAACATTTGTTATATCTGGAAAGTCATTTTCATTGGTATAACTAACAACAACACTTCCCAATTTATTTTCGGAATAAGTGTGTTCGAGCGGTTTAATTGGCGTAAAAAAATGTTGGATGTCACTCATGAAATTAATTAATTTATTCTTTAAATATTATCATATTTAAGATATGTAAAATAGCTCTATCACTTATCTTTTCAACAATTTTCAACAGCTAATTTTTATTAATCAAAATTACTTACATTTAAACCGAATGTTAGACGTAAAATGCATATATAATGGTCATTTAATCAGCATACATGAATCACAAATAACATTTTCAAACAGGGCATTTAGATATGGTGATTCTATATTTGAAAGCATTAGATTGGTAAATGGAAAAATAATGCTTTTAAACCATCACCTTCATCGACTAAAATTATCCATGAACCTTTTGAGCATGAAAATTCCTTTGGAATTTAACATCTCAACTATTGAAAATTTAATAATAAGCCTCATCAAGAGTAACAAGGTTAATAAAGATGCCAGAATTAGATTGACTGTTTTTAGGAATGAAGGAGGCTATTATGTTCCTGAACATAACGATATTTCTTATTTAATTGAAATTGAAAAAATTGATGCTAAAGGATACATCTTGAATCAAAAAGGTTTTAAACTAGATTTATTTAATGATATCAAGAAACCAATATCAAAAATTTCAAACTGCAAAACAGGAAGTGCGTTATTATATATCATGGCTGGGCTTACAAAAACTTCCTTAGAGTTAGATGATTGTTTCATTATAAATGAAAATGAACACATTATTGAAAGTATCAATTCCAATGTTTTTATTGTAAAAAACAATGTTATATATACGCCGCCACTTTCTGATGGTTGTATTGATGGCGTGATGCGAAAAAATATTTTAGCCTTAGCAGAATTAAATAAAATGTTAACCATTGAAAAAAGTATAACTTTAGAAATATTGTTTGAAGCTGATGAGGTTTTTTTAACCAATGCCATCAAAGGTTTGCAGTGGGTACAGTCATTTAAAAATGCGATTTATACAAACAGAGTGTCGTTAATGTTTAACAAAATACTAAATGAATCAATTCATTGAACATGATAGAATCTTATTATAAAATTGTAGAAGAAGCCATTACGGCATTAGGAATACCAGCGGAATTAACGCGCGCTCCTCAAGCCGGGCAATGGAATTTAAAGAAAGGGGAATTTGATATTTTGATTGATGTGTGGGAACAAGAAAAACAATTTTTATTTCAAATTGTATCACCCATTTGCAATGTACCTGATAAAAATAAAGAAGCCTTTTATTTGCATTTACTAAATCGTAATTATGGTTTGAGTTCAATGGCCTATGCCATTATGGAAGACTCCGTGTTTATAAAATATACAAGTGAAGCCAATAACTTAACGCCAGAAATTATTTTAAATCTTTTAACGAAAGCTGCTTTTTACGCCGAGAAAAGCGACTTTGAAACTATTTAATTTTTTTATGCAAAAAATATTATTTGTTTGTTTAGGAAACATTTGTCGTTCGCCACTAGCCGAAGGCATTATGTTAAAATTAATTCATGAAAAAAATATACAATTGGAAGTTGATTCAGCTGGTACTTCTGATTTTCATATTGGAGAAATGCCAGATCTTCGAACCATTGAGAATGCTAAAAATCATGGCGTAAATTTAACCACTTTGAGAGCAAGGCAATTTTCCGAAAAGGACTTCGACACTTTTGACAAAATTTATGTCATGGACCAAAGTAATTTTACCAATGTGTTAGCACTTTGCAAAAACGATGAGCAATCACAAAAAGTTGATTTACTTTTAAACACGATTTATCCTGGCAAAAATTTGCAAGTTCCTGATCCATATTTTGGCGGAGAGGAAGGTTTTGAAAAAGTTTTTAAAATGGTGAATGAAGCTTGCTTAAAAATCATTACAATTCAAAAAAATGAATTGTAATGATTAGATTAATCTTTGATGTTTTCTAGATCTTTTGCTTTCAATTCAATGTCAAAATTATACTGTTTTAATTCTCAAAAAATTATTCCTTCATTAACTTGGTTCTGAAAACACCATCGCCTTGATTAATTTCAATGAAATAAATACCTACAAATAATTATTTTTCGGCTATTTTGTTTTTAAAAAAATTATAAACCAAGTCTGCCTTTGAATTACCAATAATAGAAGCTAAATCATTCAAAGAGGCTTCTTTGATTTCTTTAACAGATTTAAGTTCAGTTAATAATTTTTGTGCTGTCTTTTCGCTAATTCCTTTTATTTCCGATAATTCAGTTTTAAAAGTTTCTCTGCTTCTTTTATTTCGATGATGCGTGATGCCAAATCGGTGCGCTTCATCCCTAATTTGCTGAATAATTTTGAGGGTTTCAGAGCGTTTATCTAAATACATGGGAACGGAATCTTCTGGAAAATAAATTTCTTCTAAACGTTTGGCAATTCCAATGATCGTGACTTTGCCCATTAAATCTAATTTTCTTAAACTATTTATTGCAGCACCTAATTGACCCTTGCCACCATCAATCACTATTAATTGGGGAAGTGGTAATTTTTCTTCTATTACCCTTGAATAGCGTCTAAAAATAACTTCTTCCATCGTAGCAAAATCATCTGGACCTACAACCGTTTTGACATTAAAATGTCTATATTCTTTTTTATCAGGCTTACCATCAATAAAGACGGGCATGGCGCTTACAGCATATTCGCCCTGAAAATTAGAGTTATCAAAGCCTTCAATTCTCCGAGGTTCTTCTTTCATGCGCAAATCTTTCATCATTTGTTGCATGATTCTATCTGTATGTCTTTCAGGATCAATAATTGCTAATTGTTTTTCACGTTCCTTCTTATATAACTCTGCATTTTTAAAACACAAATCCAACAAATGTTTTTTATCTCCAATTTTCGGGATGACGTATTTGGCATTTACAAAATTAAATTCTGGTTCAAAGGGTACTAAAATTTCTTTGCTCAAAGAATGATAACGTGTTCTTATTTCATTAATTGCAAATACGAGCATTTCTTCATCGCTTTCTTCTAGTTTCTTTTTTAATTCAAGTGTTTGAGCTTGAATAATTGTACCATTCATTACTTTAAAGAAATTGATATAAGCTGTTTTTTCATCACTGATGATGGAAAACACATCTGTATCAGTAATTGAAGGATGTACAATAGTGGATTTACTTTGATATTTTTCTAATAATTCAATTTTCTTTTTTAAAATACCTGCTGTCTCAAATTCTAATTTATCAGCACATTCGAGCATTTGATTTTTTAAATCTTTAATTGCAAAATTAATGTCTCCTTTAATTATTTGCCGGATGTGTTTTATATTGGCATCATACTCAGCAAACGATTGTTTAGCTATGCATGGGGCTTTACACTTCCCGATTTGATATTCCAAACAAGATGAAAATTTCTTTTTCTGGATATTTTCTTCTGTTAAATCAAGTGTGCACGAACGCAAGGGATATAAATTTTTAATGAGATCCAATAAAATACCCATTGTTGATATGGAAGGATAAGGCCCATAATATTCATCAACATCTTTTTTTAACTGTCTGGTTTGGATAACACGGGGATATGGCTCCTTTTTAATAACAATCCAAGGATAAGTTTTATCATCTCTTAATGCAACATTATATTTTGGATTTAAGCTCTTTATTAAATTATTTTCTAAAATTAAGGCGTCCATTTCATTATCAACCTTGATGGTTTTGATGTCTGAAATTTTTTTAACCATTAAGCGGAGTTTAAACGTTTCGTGTTCTTTTGAAAAATAAGAGCTCACGCGTTTTTTTAAATTTTTAGCTTTTCCTACGTACAACAAATTATGATGTTCATCATAATAACGATATACTCCTGGTGATTCAGGTAAAGTTTTTAAAATACTTAATATATGTTCTGAAAAAGATTCTATCACTAAGTAAATTTAACCATTAATTTATTTTGATTAATTTTAATTGTTCAATTGTGTATAAAAATAAAATCATATTTATTGCTGCTCTTGATTGGGGCTTAGGCCACGCCAGTCGTTGTGTACCATTAATAAAAAAATTGGCTTTAGATAATACCATTATCCTTGGTGTGACGCCATTAACAAGTTTAATTTTTGATGAAGAATTTCCGAATCTTAAAAAAATAAATATTGCACCTTATCATATTTCCTATTCAAAAGTATTACCAATTCGCATTAAATTGTTACTTGATTTGCCAAGAATTAAAAAAATCATTAAAGAAGAAAATACCCAATTAAAAAATATCATTATTGAAAATAAAATTGATGTTGTTATTAGTGATAACCGCTTGGGGCTATATCATCAATCTGTTGAAAGCGTTTACATTACTCATCAAATCAATCTTCAAGTTGGCTTTCTTTCTTTTTTTGCCAATAAAATTCATCATTATTTCATAAAAAAATACAATGTCGTTTGGATTCCTGATGTTCAAGATGAACAACAATCTTTATCTGGAAAATTATCACATCCTTGTAATTTTAAGAACGTTATTTATATTGGTATTTTATCCCGCTTAGAAAAAATAGAATCACCAAAATTTAATTTTGACTATCTTTTTTTATTGTCTGGGCCTGAACCTCAAAGGACTTTACTTGAAAAAAACCTCATTGATATTGCTTCAAAATCTGATAAAAAAATAGCTTTGGTAAGAGGCTCGTCGTTACCTTTTAATAAAGATGTTACTGAAAACATAAAAGTTTTTAATTTACCAAACGCTAAAATATTGTCCCAACTTATTACAAATTCAAATACTATTATTTGTAGAAGTGGTTATAGCAGTTTGATGGATTTAAATCATTTAAATAAAATGAATTTAATTTTAATCCCAACCAAGCAACAAGCTGAACAAATTTATTTGGCAAATTATTGGAAAACAAAATTCAAGGTTAACGTCATTTACGAATCAAACTTAAATGAGCTAAGTTTATCATGATGAATAAAACTAGTTTATACTTTGATAAAAAATTGTATCTGAAAAAAATAATTTAAAGTATTCAAATAAAAAATATATTTTTGATTACGATGGAATTAAAAAAAGAAATAGTAGAACGGGTCAATAAACTTGAAGAAAAGTTTGGTGCCATGGGTCAAAACATAGAGTCTTATTTGGATGGCTTATTGTTATCAAATTATTTAACTTATTGGGATTATATTCATTTGGATACACTTTTAACTTTACAAAATCCTAAAACTGATTTTCCAGATGAAGAAATTTTTATTTTATATCATCAAATAACAGAGTTGTACTTTAAATTGGTCTTACATGAGTTAAATCAAATTGGCAATAATGGCAAGTTAATTGGTGAAAATGGCCATGATAAAGGTTGGAAAGATCAATTAAATGTTGATTTTTTTATATCGCGCGTTAATCGCATCAATCGGTATTTTGAATCCTTGAGCAAATCATTTGAAATTATGGTTGATGGCATGGAAAAAGAACAATTTTTGAGATACCGCATGGCACTGCTTCCTGCCAGTGGATTTCAAAGTGCGCAATATCGCAAAATAGAAATTTGTGCAACAAATTTTTACAATTTAGTTGATAAAGATGCAAGGTCTAATTTTGATGAACATAAGGCTACAATTGAAGAAATGTTTTCGCATATTTATTGGAATAAAGGAGCCATCGAATTAAATACTGGTAAAAAAACATTAACACTCAATCAATTCGAAAAAAAATACAATAAAGATTTAATTGAACTAACTAAAGAATTTAGGTTAAAAAATTTGTGGATGAAATATAAATCTCTGTCCAAGGCAGATCAAGACAATCCTAAATTAATTAATGCTTTAAAAGAGTTTGATGTTAATGTTAATATTAATTGGCCTTTAATGCATTACAAAAGTGCTGTGCGTTATTTGCAAAAAAACCCAGAGGATATAGCTGCAACTGGAGGGACGAACTGGCAAAAATATTTACCACCACGCTTTCAAAAAAGAATTTTTTATCCTGAACTTTGGTCTACAGAAGAACGCGATGATTGGGGAAAAAAATGGGTTGAAACGCATGTGTTTAAAAAAGACAGTGATTAGTACCCAAAATGTTTTAAATTCGTTTCGTTGTTACGCCAGTCTTTAGTAACCTTTACAAACAATTCTAAAAATATTTTCTTTCCAAAAAAAGTTTCTGCTTCAATGCGAGCTAGCGTTCCAACCTTTTTCAAACTTGCACCTTGATGCCCAATGATAATTGCCTTTTGGCTTTCTCGTTCAGCAATGATATCTGCTTGTATTTTTATAATAGTTGCTTCTTCTTTAAACGAATTTACAACAACCTCTACACTATATGGTATTTCTGCCTTATAACGCATTAACATCTTTTCTCTGATTATTTCCGACATGAAAAATCTTTCAGGTTTATCAGTTAATGTATCTTTATCATAAAAGGCTTCGCCAGTAGGCAAAAGTTGTGTAAGCCGATACATGACTGTTTCTAAATTGAATTTCTTTAAAGCAGAAATAGGAATAACTTCAGCTTTTTGAAATTTAGCTTGCCAAAATGCTAATTTTTCAAATAGTTTTTCTTCAGTTGCCATGTCAATTTTATTTAATAAAATCAAAATTGGTGTTGAAGAATTTTGTAACTTTTTTAAATATTCTTCTTCTAAAACGATGTCATCATAAATATCAACGATTAATAAAAATACATCGGCGTCACTAAAAGCAGAAATGACAAACTCCATCATTTTTTCTTGAAGTTTATAATTTGGTTTTAAGATGCCAGGTGTGTCTGAAAAAACAATTTGATAGTCATCACCACTTACAATACCCATTATTCGGTGACGAGTTGTTTGTGCTTTAGATGTGATAATACTTAAACGTTCGCCTACTAATGCATTTAATAAAGTTGATTTGCCAACATTCGGACAACCTACTATGCTTACAAAGCCTGATTTATGTTGAGATTTGGTAATAAAGAGATATTTATTTGTTTACAAAGAAAAGAATTATAACTTTGCACCGCAATAAAATTAGCTATTTATTTTGTTTCGGATGTAAGAAGTTGGTACTCCAAAAAAAGCAAATTAGAATTTAAATATATTGCGGGATAGAGCAGGGGTAGCTCGTTGGGCTCATAACCCAAAGGTCGGGTGTTCGAATCACTCTCCCGCTACCATTGAAAAAGCCTCAGTAAACACTGAGGTTTTTTCTTTCTTTTTTTATAAGGAATACACAGTTTATATACTTTACTCATTAGAATTCAAAAAGAATTACACTGGTTATACTTTGGGCCGTTTGCTCGGTATTACTAGTAAAATTATTAATCCCGAAAAATTATATAACACAATTATCGGTATAGAAAAAATACTAGAAGAAAATGGTTTTGATGATAAAACGAATGCTGTATTAAAGTCCGTGAATGTTCCTGTTGGGGTTTTTGCTGATAAAGGTATTAAAAAAGTAGACGACGTAGTTTTAATTATAACAAGCGACGAAGATGTTTTTTTACTAAGTTACGCTCAAAAACTGATTCACAATAATGAGTCGAGAATTGTGGTGGTTGACTACAATGAAAAAATAAAACAGAATATTGTGTTTAAAGAAAGCATAAGGGCCATTGAGCAAACAGCGCCAAATCACATAGCCCTATATGATAAAAATAAAATCAATCAGGAATTTCTTTTACCAATTGATTTAACCATGATGAGTGTAAATGCATGGAAAGAATTTGTCGAGTTGGAGCCAGACTGGCTTTCAAATGTACCTTCTGTAACAATATTAAAAGGATAATTTTTTTAAATACAGAATGTGTTTTGTAAACAAAAAAATCTAAACAGTTGAAGCTCTTTATCACCGATTAGATAAAAAATTACATCTTTACGTTTCAAAATAGCTTTACAAATAAATCTATTTTAAAAATACTATTTTTGATAAATTATTCAAAAGACAGGTCAACCAAGAACATTTTCAGTGGACACAAATTGTATTATCTTAATAATTAAGTTTGTGAATAAAATTTAGACAATTGATACACTATGCTATTTGCAAACTGCGATGTATTTAAACACACAAAAAAATTAAAATCTCAAATCAAGATTTTTAGTAATTACACGTTTACTTGTTTCGAAGAAATAGAAAATGTACCCGAAAATGAATGGAATGAAGCAACTGATAATAACAATTTATTTTTATCATTTCAGTATCTAAGCGTTTTAGATAAACAAAAAACAGATTGTTTAAAATTTAGATACGTGATTGTTTACCATCATAAAAAACCGATGGGAGTTGTTTATTTTCAAATCAATGATTTTTCAGCATCACTCTTTGGAGAACAAGCAGAAAAACTGATCACTGATTTAAAAAACAATCGCGCTACTCTATTTCAACGATATATTAATGAAAATGAAACAGTAATGCGTTTGGTTACTTGTGGTAATAATTTTATCAGTGGCGAACATGGTTTTTATTTAAATGTAAGTAGAAAAAAAACAACATTTAAAATTTTAGAAACCATTATTAATTGCGTTTCTCAGGCTGAAAAACTGAGGGGGAAAATATCTGTTATTTTAGTTAAAGATTTTTATGCGAAAGGTTTTGGAGATAAAGACTGCTGGTATTGTAAAAAATTTATTTATTTTAATGTAGAGCCTAATATGATAATTAATTTACCAAAAGGGTTGTTGACTGTAGCAGATTATTTAACGCAATTTTCCAAAAAATATCGTAATAGGGCCAAGCATATTTTACAATCTAGCGCGTCTCTTGCAAAAAAACGACTCTCCACAGTTGAAATTATTAAGTACAATGATATTCTGTATATGCTGTATTTGCAGGTTTTTGAGCAAGCTAAATTTAAACTAGCGCATTTAGGAAAAGATTATTTTGCTAGTTTAGCAAACTATAATCATACTAATTTTTATATAGATGCTTGGTTTAAAGGCGAAGAATTAGTTTCGTTTGCTTCAGGTTTTCGTTTGCCAACAGAGATAGAAGCTCATTTTATTGGGTTTGATTATAAACTAAATAGGGAGTATGAACTTTATCAAACAATTTTATATAGCTATATTGAAGAAGGGATTGCTCTAAAAAAAGAAAAAATAAATTTAGGTCGAACAGCCTCTGAAATTAAATCGACTGTAGGTGCAAAAGCGAACGAATTGATTTGCTATATTAAACCACAAAATGTGTTATCTAAATTAATATTAAAACCTTTTATGCAATTTTTGCAACCAAGTGAATGGATTCCTCGAAATCCTTTTAAAGAAGAGCATAAATAGTCGATAGAATTTGTATTATTATTATTGGTCGATTTTTTATTGGACTTGATGTTTTTTTTAAAGAAAAGTTTATGTTTTATGATAAATTGATTATCCCAAGTGACAATCAACAAAATTTTATCTAATGAATATTTTTAGTGAGTTGCTGTTCAAAAGGGGTTTAAAATCCGCTAAAAATAAACAGATTCGGACTTACATTTGATCGAGTGGATGAAAGCTTTCTGAAAGTCTTTACTTGGAGCGATTGAGTTTTTTCTTGAATGAATTTACAAATTTTACCTCTCTAAGTTATGATTTTATTGAATTTAGCAGTTTCTAAATTAGCCCTATATAGATTTAAGAAGTTTGAAACTCATTCGATGCAGCGGCGTCACGCCAAACTTTTGAATTGCTTCACGGTGTTTGATAGTAGGATATGCCATATTTAAATTCCAATGATAATGAGGATAAATTACGGATTGTTTTTTCATATAATCATCACGGTATGTTTTAGCTAAAATACTGGCCGCTGCAATACTGAGATATTTTGAATCTCCTTTAACAATGCAATGATGAGGGATTTTTTGATAAGGTGTAAATCTATTGCCGTCAATTAAAAGCAATTCAGGAATTTTATTAAGTTTTGCAACGGCCCGATGCATTGCCAAAAATGAAGCCTTTAAAATATTAATTCTGTCAATTTCTAAATTATCAACTATCCCTATAGCCCAAGTGATAGCATGGTGTTCGATTTCAAGACGTAATTCGTATCGAACATTGTCGGACAATTTTTTACTATCATCTAACCATTTATTTTTATAATTTTTTGGTAAAATTACCGCACTTGCATAAACTGGGCCTGCTAAACAGCCTCTTCCAGCTTCATCACAACCGGCTTCAATTAAAGTTTTATCAAAAAAAGATTTTAACACATTGATTTTTTTATTTCTTCTATTTTAAAAATCAATAATTAAACAAAAACATGTCATTATATTTTTTCTAAAATAACTTTAATGGCATCAAAATTTGGTTGCTTTCCTGCATCTTCCAAAACTTCAGCGTATTGCAGGATGCCGTTTTTATCAATGACAAATGCCGAACGTTTTGATACGCCTTCCATTCCAAATGCAAATGTATCATATAAAGCATTATAGCTTTTCGAAACTGTTTTATTAAAGTCTGATAATAAATCAAAATTATAATTCTCAGATTTTTTAAATTTTTCTAAAGTAAACAAAGAGTCTACTGAAATTCCTATTACAACTGCATTTAAAGCAGTATAAGAATTGTAACTATCTCTCACACTGCATAATTCAGCTGTACATACGCCTGTAAATGCTAATGGAAAAAATAAAATAACAACATTTTGACCGTGATAGTCTGATAAAGAAATCTCCTTTTTATCGGTATTGAATAATTTAAAATTTGGTGCTGCTAAACCTATTGATATTGACATGATTTGATGTTTTAGGTGTGTAAATTAGGTATAAATTAATTGTTAAACAATTTACTTTTTAAATGGTTTAAACAAAGTAAATCATAATTTTGAAAATATTAATTATTAATCTTTAAATAACAAAAATATGGCATTAGTCGGAAAAAAAGCGCCTTCATTTACTGCAGCGGCAGTTATCAACGGTGGAGAAATTGTAGAAAATTTTTCTTTGGATCAATACATTGGAAAAAAACATGTCGTTTTTTTCTTCTACCCAAAAGATTTTACGTTTGTTTGTCCAACAGAATTACATGCTTTTCAAGAAAAACTTTCAGAATTTGAAAGTAGGGGTTGCGCGGTAGTAGCATGCAGCACAGATACTGAACAGAGTCATTGGGGTTGGCTACAAGTAGATAAAAGCGCTGGTGGAATCAAAGGAATCACGTATCCAATTGTAGCTGATACAACAAAAATTATCTCTTTAAATTTTGATACTTTATTTGGAGATTATGATGTTGACGAAGACGATAATTTATTTGCTACTGGACCATTGATTGCTTTTCGTGGCTTATTTTTAATTGATAAGACAGGCATTGTTCGTCATCAGTTAATTAATGATTTATCATTAGGACGTAATGTAGATGAGGCTATTAGAGTTTTAGATGCGTTGCAATTTACCGAAGAAAATGGTGAAGTATGTCCTGCGAATTGGGTAAAAGGAAAAGATGGTTTGCAGGCCGATCATAAAGGCGTTGCGGATTATTTAGCAAAACACTAAATAAATGATGAAATATCAATAGCGTCCTAAATAATTTTTAGCGCGAATAAACTTATTGATTTTACTAGCATTTCCTGCATAGAATGTCATTTTTTCAAAATAGAAC
>JBKDJY010000194.1:0-7663 GCA_046345275.1 Bacteroidota bacterium | reverse complement strand
TCATGAGCAAGACAATATATTTCTGTAATTTTAGTATCTGTAAAATTCATTGTTCGTTTGTTTTATTGTACAACCTAAACTTAAATGAATAATGCATTTTGCCGATTTTTTACTCTATAACTTATTCAGTAATAATTGTTTATTAATCGAGTTCAGGTTAATAATGGATGAGATTAATTATTGAGAGAGCGAGTTTTTAGGCCTGGAATTATTTAAAACCTAAGGTGTTTATTTTACAAAACTTTAGTTACTTTGGTAAATTAAAAAACAGAAAATGAAAATAGCATTCACATCTTTAAGTATGATAACTATGGCGAACATTGGTTTTGCTCAACACATCGTTTATCCAGCAACTAAAAAAGTTGATACAGTTGATCATTATTTTGGAAAAAAAATAGTTGACCCCTATCGTTGGTTAGAAGATGATAATAGTGTCGAAACAGCTGAATGGGTAAAGGCAGAGAACAAAATTACGTATGATTATTTAAGCAAAATTCCTTTTCGTGATCAGGTTAAAAAGCGGTTAACCGACCTATGGAACTACGAAAAAGTTTCGGCACCTTTTAAACAAGGCTCAAATTATTTTTTTTATAAAAACGATGGCATTCAAAACCAAGCGGTGCTTTACAAACAAAAAAGTTTAGAGGCCGCTCCTGAAGTTTTGCTTGACCCAAATAAACTCAGTGCCGATGGTACTGTAGCATTGGGTGGTATTGGATTTAGCAAAGATGGGAAAACGATGGGGTATGCAATTTCTAAGGCTGGCAGCGACTGGGAAGAAATCCACGTTGTGGATGTAACAACTGGAAAACAATTAAAAGATATTTTAAAGTGGGTGAAATTTTCCGGTATTTCATTTAGAGGTAATGGCTTTTACTATAGCAGATATGACGCGCCCGCAAAGGGAAAAGAACTTTCTAAAAAAAATGAATTTCATAAAGTTTATTACCACAAAATTGGGGATGAACAAAATAAAGATGTGTTGGTATTTGAAGACAAAAAAAATCCATTAAGGAACTTTGTAGGAGGAGTAACAGAGGACGAAAGATTTTTAATTATTTCTGGAAGCGAAAGTACAAGCGGAAATTCATTACATGTTAAAGATTTGAGTAAGCCAAATACTGATTTTAAAACCATTGTTAAAGGATTTGATAATGACTTTAATGTCATTGATAATAATGGCGACGTACTTCTTGTTCAAACAAATAACAATGCGTCAAATTACCAACTGATAGGCATTGACTTTAATCATCCAGAACCAGCTTTATGGAAAACAATAATCGGACAAACTCCTGAATTACTGCAAAGCGTGAGTATTGCAGGTAAAAAGTTAATCGCTAATTATTTGGTTGATGTACATAGTAAATTACTGACATTCGATTTTGAAGGTAAGTTGCAAGGAGAAATTGAATTACCATCAGTTGGAATGGTAGACGCAATAAATTCTGAAAAGAAAAGTGATGAGGTCTTTTTTACTTTTCAAAACTGGACAACCCCAACCGAAACATATCAATATGATGTATCAAAAAATAATCGCAAACTTTTCCATAAACCTGTGGTTCCTTTTAATAACAATGATTTTGAAACAAAACAAATTTTTTACCAAAGTAAGGACGGTAAAAAAATACCGATGTTTATTACCTATAAAAAAGGCTTGCAATTAAATGGAAATAATCCTTGCTTCTTATATGCTTACGGAGGATTTAATATTAGCGTGACACCGAGTTTTTCTGCTAGCAGAATGGTGTTTCTTGAAAACGGAGGAATATATGCAGTAGCAAATATTCGCGGTGGTGGGGAATACGGAGAAGAGTGGCACAAAGCTGGAACCGTATTGAATAAACAAAATGTATTTGACGATTTTATTGCTGCCGCCGAATATTTAATTGCAGAAAAATATACCAATAAAGAAAAATTAGCAATCCATGGACGGAGTAATGGTGGGCTATTAATCGGAGCTGTTATGACCCAAAGGCCTGATTTATTTAAGGTAGCATTGCCTGGTGTAGGCGTTTTAGACATGTTGAGATACCATAAATTTACAATTGGTTGGGCTTGGGCTAGTGACTATGGAACAAGTACTGATGAAAAACAATTTTTGAATCTATTAAAGTATTCACCATTACACAATGTTCAAAAATTAGCTTACCCTGCAACTATGATTGTTACAGGCGATCATGACGATAGGGTTGTTCCTGCTCATTCCTTTAAATTTGCTGCAACACTTCAAGAATTTCAACAAGGTGACAATCCTATATTGATAAGAATAGATGTGAATGCAGGCCATGGTGCTGGCAAACCCACGTCCAAACAAATTGACGAATGGTCAGATATTTGGAGTTTTGTGATGTATAATTTAGAGATGAAAATTTAACCGAAATAAAGAAATATTATCTCTGGATGCTTAACTAGGTTGTTTTTGTATTGATATCAATCGAAACAATTTCAATGCGAAAATCACAACTTGCGAAAATGTATTGAAATTTTTAAAAATTTATTTTCACATTTTTTTCGAGTATCATTCTTGTATGTTGTACTCGTTGATTTTTCGGTATAAAGTACGTTCGCTAATCCCTAATTCTTGAGAAGCATATTTACGTTTTCCCTTATGTTTTTTCAATGCTTTTTTAATCAAGTCAATTTCTTTATCCTGTAATGATAAAGATTCCTCAACAACGATTGGTTGGGTATATCCGTTGTTATCTTTTACCACCAAAGGGTTATGAATGGTAACATCTCCATTATTCGAAACGACTTGAAAATGATCATTAGCGTTATACAATCTTTCAATGTTTTGAATTTCCTCTGAAGATATATTTCCTAATTTAGTTGGAGATCCATTCATGATATTTTGAACAACTTGTTTCAAATCATTCAATTCTTTTTTCATTTCAATCAGCACTTTATAAAGTAAATCACGCTCACTCATATCAGACGTTGAAGATCCCGATACAATATTATTACTTAACGCAGGCAATTTATTAATTTGATAATTTGGAAGATATTGAAGTAAACATTCTAAAGAAATTTCTCTTTCTTTTTCTATGATTGAAATTTGCTCTGTGATATTTTTCAATTGCCTGATATTCCCTGGCCAGTAATAATTAATCAAAGCTTGTTCAGCGTTAGGGTTTAATTTTACAGGAGGCATTCGGTATTTGGTTGCAAAATCATTTGCGAATTTTCTAAACAATAAAGCAATGTCATCTTTCCGATCTCTCAATGGCGGCAAGTTGATCGGGACCGTGTTTAATCGATAAAATAAATCTTCTCTAAATTTTCCTTTCTCAATCGAAATAATAAAATTAATATTTGTGGCGGCTACAACCCTCACATTCGTTTTTTGAACCTTGCTGCTTCCTACTTTCATGTACTCCCCCGATTCTAAAACACGTAACAATCTGGCTTGCGTTGACAAAGGCAATTCGCCAACTTCGTCTAAAAAAATTGTTCCGCCATCAGCAACTTCAAAATATCCTTTCCGAGCTTCATGTGCACCAGTAAATGAACCTTTTTCGTGTCCAAATAATTCGCTATCTATTGTTCCTTCAGGAATAGCACCACAGTTTACGGCAATGTATTGGCCGTGTTTACGAACGCTATTTTGATGGATTATTTGTGGAAACACTTCTTTACCAGTTCCACTTTCACCATTAATTAAAACATTTAAATCTGTAGGAGCCACCTGATTGGCAATATCAATTGCTCTATCTAAGATGGCATTACTCCCTATGATGCCAAATCTTTGTTTAATATCTTGTAGTGTCATTTAATTTTTGATTAGATTATTACTTCCCCAACTAAAGTTCCACTGGTACAACTGGTAATTAAAACATTCACATAATCCCCTTTTTTTAAATTTCCCTTCGGAAAAACAACGACTGTATTTTGGGTATTTCTTCCACTCATCATTTCCGAAGATTTTTTAGAAACATTTTCAACTAATACCTTGTAAATTTTTCCTACACCTTGTTTCGTTCTGATTTCACTGTGTTTACGCTGCATGTCAACAATTTCTGTCAAACGACGGCTTTTCACATGTGCAGGCACATCATCTTTATACTTTCGTTCGGCAAGGGTTTTAGGTCTTTCACTATAAGAAAACATATAAGCAAATTCATATTGTACATTTTCCATTAACGATAAAGTATCTTGATGTTGCTCTTCCGTTTCACCGCAAAAACCAGTAATGATATCTGAACTAATGCCTGCATCTGGCAATATTCGACGAATTGCAGCAATTCTATCCAAATACCATTCGCGCGTGTACCCACGATTCATTTTTTCTAATACATCTGAATTTCCGCTTTGAACAGGCAAATGAATATATTTACAAATATTTTCATATTTAGCCATCATGTGTAAAACATCGTCACCCATATCTTTGGGATGAGACGTTGAATACCGAACTCTCAACTCAGGATGAATTAAAGCAACTATTTCGAGCAATTGAGCAAATGTGATTGAATTAACTTTTTCTTCTTCACTTAAACTTTCTTTTTTTAATCCACCGCCACTCCATAAATAGGAATTTACATTCTGACCTAGCAATGTAACTTCTCTATATCCTTTTTCAAAAGCTAGCTTAGCTTCATTAACGATGGTTTTTGGATCACGACTTCTCTCTCTTCCTCTTGTAAATGGAACCACACAAAAACTACACATATTATCACAACCCCTCATGATGCTTATAAAAGCGCTCACCCCATTCGCATCTAGTCTCACGGGAGAAATATCGGCATAGGTTTCTTCTTTACTTAAAATAACATTGATTGCTTGCCGCCCTGTTTCGGCAGTTTCAATCAAATGAGGCAAATCACGATAAGCGTCCGGGCCAACAACCATATCAACCAATTTTTCTTCTTCTAAAAACTGATGCTTTAATCGTTCTGCCATACACCCCAAAACTCCGATTAATAATTTAGGGTTTGCTTTTTTAACTTTTTTATAATCATATAAGCGCTGACGAACTTTTTTCTCTGCATTTTCGCGAATGGCGCAAGTGTTCACAAAAATTAAATCTGCTTCTTTAAAATTTGAGGTTGTTGTATATCCCTTATCAATTAAAATGGAAGCGACGATTTCACTGTCGGCAAAATTCATTTGACAACCATAACTTTCTAAAAACATTTTTTTTCCGTCGTTATTTTTTGATTCAATAACCAATGCTTCCCCTTGCTTAGATTCGTCTATTATTTTACTTTCCATGAGCATCAATAAAACCGCAAAGATACTATTTTGTTATGACATTTTGACGCACGACTTGTTTTTAAATCTTATAACCAACCTGTATGATTAACGGCTAAATCCTTAAACCCTTTGTTTTAAGGGGTCTGTTATTGGCGAACAGGTACAAAAAATTAATTGGGAATTTAATTTCAAAATCGGACTTAGCACTTAAAAACGAAAATGGCTCGAAAGGATTGTTGAATAATCTTAAACATATTTACTCCAACATTCATTTTACTAATGCTTAATTATTTTGAATACCATTTGCGATCGAAATTATATGATTGGGTTATTCAATTGGCCAATAAATAAAGGCAAATGTGGGTATTTCATTTGCCTAAATTATTGTTTTTTATTATCAGATGGAATATCCCAATTTAGTCATTTGTCTTGGTGTTTAAGTCCAAACATAGTTATTTCATATAATCTGCCACTAAAAAAATCTATAACCAAGGGTGCCTTGATACCAAACATTCTTGTAGCGAGGTGTTGTAGCTGTTCCATTGCCATTATTGTTTTGAAAATCCCAACCTACTCTGGCCCCAATAACGAAATGTTTTAATGTTAAATCCAATCCAGCAATAAAACACAAAGTGTTCTTACGAAAACTATCATTCACAAATTCTGTTTGTTGTTCAATACTGGTCGTTGCGTTTGCAAATACATCTCTTTGCTTTAACAAATAGGAGTATTGCGGTCCAGCCAGAATAGTAAAAAACTCACTCGGCTTAAAAGAAAGTAAACATGAAAAAACTAATTAGCTTCGCGGTATATACTTTAATAATACCACACAATGGCTTCGCTGATAATTTTTAAAAATAAAAGTATGATGATAAAAACCGCAGGATTAGCAACACACATTCCTTCACATAAAATCCAGATTAGTGTTGCGTTAGAGGGGGGGTGAGAAAATTTAGAATAAAGTGCAGAAACATTGTTTAGGCTACTTGCAAAATAAACTGAGCATCAATGTTTAATTTGGTATGCAATTTTTTAGCCAAGTCAATGGTTAGCTTTCGTTTGCCCGCTAACAGTTCCGAAATTCGGGTTTCGCTTATTTCAAGCAATTTGGCTAATTGTTTTTGTCGCAAATTCATTTCAAACATTTTGTACCTAATCATTTCTGTAAGGCTAGTGGGCTGTTTTATAGGCATAAGTGGAATACCATCTTCAAATTGTTCAGCCATCAACGACAATTTTTTTAACGTTTCCACGTCTTTGGTAGGCAGTTTTTCAAATCCTCCGTTTTGTGTGGTTTTTTGAAGCAATTTTTCAATGCGTTTCATCACTTCGTCATACTCCTTGCGGTCGTTTATTTTTTCTGTTTTCATTTTTTCATTTTCTAAAATTATATTTCAGAACAATCTATTTTATCATATTGCGCATGGGTTCCAATAAAGCGAACAAATACGGTTCTGATATTAAAAAATATCATGGCTACCAATCTGTATTTGTTTCCCCTGATGTTGAACACATATCTGTCATTCCCAACATAATCAACGGTACTGAAGGATTTTTTTATATCACTCAAGTTATTCCATTTCGCCTGCTTGCTTACTTCATACCATTTATTGAGGGCTTCTGCAGAATCGGAATGGTTGTGCCCAAATTCCATTAAAACTGTTTTAGAAATGATAACCATATTTTAATCCTGTTACAAATTTAGAAATTAAAATACATATTTGGAAATTTTATTCCGTTTTTAGATTAATTTTTTTTTTAGCCATTTTTCTATTTTCAATTAAGAAGGAATTAAGTAGCCATTAAAAAACCATTATAAAATGATTAGAAATAATTACAATTCATTGTATTACAAATTAAACATAGCTAGTTCGGGAGGCTCAGCTGGTAATCACATTAAAATAAAAATATTGTGATAATAACCGCAGGATTAACAACACACATTCTTTCACACAAAATCCTTCGTAGCGGGTAAGCATTATATCGGGCAATTCTTTTGTTGCTCCCTTTGGCATCGGTATCGTTTTGGTGACGTCAACGAAATGATCAAAAACCTCTTCGCCAGTGGTTTTTCAACTTTCTTTGGCTTTGTCAATTGCATTCAGAAAATTACGCCAATCTGCATACCCTAATAACTCTTGCAATTCACGAGCAAGCCAATATTCTATATCGTCTTGTTTGTAGGCATATTCTTGAAATGTTTTGTTCAGTTTTGTAATTGTTTCTTTTTCCATATTGAAATGTATTGTATCGAAGTTATAAAAGAGTTTATAGTTTTTGTCATCCGAAGTAGTTATCAAAAATTTCTTGACTGAATTTATAATAAATTTACTTTTTAATTAGAGCTTGCTCAAAAACTCAGAATTTCTTTTTCCCTACTTTTGAGGGCAAAAGTAGGCAAAACCCTTTTAAAATTTTAAGGCGATTTTCGTTGCATCGCTTTTGCCTTCCTTAACGAAACCGCTGATAATTT
>JBKDJY010000193.1:0-11215 GCA_046345275.1 Bacteroidota bacterium | reverse complement strand
GGGCTTAAATTATCAGCGGTTTCGTTAAGGAAGGCAAAAGCGATGCAACGAAAATCGCCTTAAAATTTTAAAAGGGTTTTGCCTACTTTTGCCCTCAAAAGTAGGGAAAAAGAAATTCTGAGTTTTTGAGCAAGCTCTATTTACAGTTATGTTATAAAAATCAAGAATTAAAACTTTGGGCAGGAAATTAATTGTCGCCTTGGTTTTGTTTTGAAGTTACAAAATTGGTATGTAATGGTAAATTCATGAGCTCCCCTCGTTAGTCCTAATAATTTTGAGATGGATATATCATAACTGTAACCAAATCTGAATGTTTCTTTTTGAATTCCAAAAATAAAAGCAACAGCATCATTATTGCTATAACCGGGCTTATAGGCTTTAAATCCTTGCAATCCTCTATACCAAAAACCAAGGTTAACATTCGATCTATTAAAATAAACCCCAAGATCTAATTGATCAAATTCGGCTTCTCCCCTGTAATTAGCAACTACGTATAAATTATTTTTTAAGTCAGGGTCTTTTTCATCCTTATTAAAAGTAAATTTCGTTCCACCGTGTACACTGTATTTAATGGGTAAAAAAACTTCATCATTTCCAAAAAACGATTCATTTGGTCTATTAAGATGTGAAAATGAAGTTCCAATCCATAAATTTGAATAATAAAATAAAGCACCTGCACCGATATCAAAAAAGGCTTTATTTTGAGCTGGCGTTTCTACCGTAGTAATATTTTTAGCGCCTGTGTTTCCGCCTCTTGCAAGTTGATCCCCAAATATGAGTTTATCAAAATTAATACTCTTAATCATCACACCAGGCTGAACACCAAAGCGAATGCCCATCGTTCTTTTTATTTTTATTTCATAAGCAAAACTTGAACTCACAATGGTAGTTCTTAAACCACCAGAGCCTGCATCATCAACTGCACAAATTAAACCAAGTCCTAATTTACTTCTTTGTATATAATGGTCAAAAGACAATAAGTAGGTTTGATAAGCTTTATTTACTTCTGGCCATTGATTTCGGTATATTAAAGTCGTTCTTGAACAAACGTTTGCACCTGTAAACGCAGGATTTAAATAAACTGGGGCAGCAAAAAATTGCGTAAAATGAATATCTTGACCTAAGTATATTTGGATATTTATGAGGCAATAAAATAAAATAAAACGGGTCCTGATTTTCATGTAAAATTATTTCAATAAAGTAACGTCACCCGTTTTATTAAATGTTTTTCCATCATTAAATTTAGCATTTGCTTTCCAAATATAAACTCCTACTTGAGCGGGCTCATTCTTGTAATATCCATCCCATCCTTGTTTAACATCTGTTGTTTCAAAAATTAACTCTCCCCACCGATTAAAAATTTGAAGTTTATACTCAACAATTCCAGAAGTATAAGGAAAGAAAATATCATTGTCCAGGCTACCTGAAACATAATAACCTCCAGATGGTCCATTACCATTTGGCGTAAAGGCATTTGGAAAAACAATTTCTGCTTCAGTTTTGATATTTAACACGTAATCTGCCGTATCTGAGCATCCATATTGATTAGTAGCTATTAATTGAACTTCATAATAACCAATAGAAGTATAATTGTAACGTGGATTTACCAAATTAGAAGTATTTCCGTCTCCAAAATCCCAACGATAAATCACAGCTCCAGTTGATTGATTTGTGCAAATTAAAGGATCATAAGGTAAATTGAGGTTTGTTGAATTTACTGTAAATGCTGCTTTTGGATAGGGATAAGCATTAACGATAATTGCCGATGAAGAATTACTTGAAACACATCCACCATCAGTAGTTACTGTTAATGTTACTGTATAAGTTCCAGGGGCTTTATAAATATGCGTTGGATTTGGTAAATCAGAAGTGCTGCCATCTCCAAAATTCCAAGACCATTTTGTAATCGGATCGTTGGGATTTCCCAATGTTGAATTATCTGTAAAACTAGCTTCATCTGGCACACAATATAAATTTCCATTTATATTTGCCAAAACAGTTGGTGCAGGGTTCATGAAGATGGTTATGGCATCAGTTCTTGAAAACCCGCAACTATTGGTGGATGTTACCGAATAAGTTGTTTGTATTACAGGTGTTACAACTTTTGGGCCATTACCTGTCCCTAATCCATGACTCCAATTATAGATTAAAGGACCCGTATTACCAACGGGTTGAACTTCTAGCAATGCTACTTGACCAGGACAAATGGGACTTGTTCCTAAAGCTGAAATATCATTAGGAGCAAATAAAGAATAAGCAACTACTTTAATGGTGTCTGCATTTCCAGCACAGCCATTCGCATCAATCGCTACCACTATATAAGTAGTGTTTACTTGTGGTGTTACAACCAAAGTTCCAGTATTAGTAGCTGGTGGTATCGTTTGCCAATTATAGGAATAAGGCGCAACGCCTCCAACTGCAATAGCTGTTATGGTTGCAGATGAACTTGGAGATAGTGTTGCAGACTGACTTACGCATACTGTAGCTCCCGAACCAGCTAATGTATTAAATACATTTGGTTGAATAATGGAAAGGGTGTTTGTACTGACACAACCATTGTTATCAGTTACGGTTAGCGAATAAGTTCCACCTGTCAAATTAAAAACACTAGAAGTAGTTTGAGGAGGACTTGTAGACCAAGAATAAAAATAAGGCGGTGTTCCACCAGCTGCAATTGCTGTTGCATCACCAATTGAAGTTGCGCACTTTGGTTGATTAATACTCGTAATAGAACTGGTCAATGCCGTACTTGGCTGGCTGATACTTGCGGATAGGAAAGATGTGCAATATTTACTATCTTTTACTACTACGGAATATAAACCATTGGTTAAATTAGAAATAACAGATCCTGAATTACTCGGCGTCCAACTATAAGTGTAGCTAGGAGTACCGCCCGATGCTAAAACAGATATAGAGCCATCATTGCCATTAAAGCATGAAACATTTGTGATAGAATTTATTACACTAGCCATTGGTGCTGGCTCGGTAATTGTCGCCGTGATGGCTGATAAACAACCATTGGCATCTATAACACTTGCGGTATAAATGCCTGCTGCTAAAGAGGATGCGGTTGTTCCATTTCCACCATAAGGTAACCAACTGGTTGAATACGGAGCTGAACCTGAGGTAATAGTTATACTTATTAAACCCTTATTAGCATTAAAGCAAGAATCATTTACAACATTTGCAATAGAAAGCGTAGGGCCTGAAATATCAACCAATGTAGTAGTTAATGTTTTTATACAATTATTAAAATCTCCAACATCTAACGTATAGGTATTAGGTAATAAACCAGTTAAATTCGAATTATTTCCAGCAATTGGAGACCACGAATAGGTGTAAGGCGCAGTTCCACCTGTTACTTGAGAAGTTATTGATCCATTAGCTAATCCGCAAGCGGCGTCAATTGGCACCAAACTAGCGATAATTTCTGTGGGTGAATCTATGGTAATTTGCACAACCGTTTGACAATTATTTAAATCAGATACAGTAACAAAATAATCAGTGGGATCTAAGTTATTGGCTACAGACGTTGAGCTTACTGCTGGTAAACTCCAATTATAGGAGTATCCAGGAGTACCACCCGAAACAGTAACAGATGCTGAACCATTTGACAAGCCAAAACATAAAACATTTGTGTGCATTTCTGTTGCTGTTATTGCTGCTAAAGGCTGAATGATACTGAGTGTTGTTGAAGTTGAGCAATTATTAAAATCAATCACATTAACAGTATAATTTCCAGGTGATAAACTACCAATAAGTTGGCCACTTGAAGCCAACGGAAGCCAATTGTATTGAAATGGTCCTGTTCCGCCTGTAACATTGATTTCACCAATGCCATTATTGAGACCAAAGCAGGTAACATTGGTTACACTCGATGTTGCTTGAAGTGGAATTGTTGGTTGGTTAATACTAAATAGACTATTAATGGAGCAATTATTAGCATCTGAAATTTGTATTGAATAATTTCCAGCGGTTAATCCTGAAATGACTGAACCTGTTGTGGCACTGGGTAGCCAAGTATAAGTAAAGGCAGGTGTACCTCCTGAAACTGAAACAGACGCTGACCCCGAAGCCGAACCAAAGCAACTCACGTTTGAGATTGAAATGCTTTCAATGAGTTGATCGGGCTGCGTCAAAATCGTAGGACTAGATGTCGCCTTGCAGCCACTGGCATCCTCTACAACAATGTTATAGGAGCCAATGGGCAAACTTGTTGCGGTAAGTGTAATATTTGAGGTAGCGCTAACGCCATTTCCACCAATTGGAGACCAAGTATAGGATAAAGGAGGGACGCCTAAAGTAACTCTTACAGAAATTGAACCCGTAGAAGCTCCAAAACAATCAATGTTATTTGACGAAATTAAACTAAATTGTGGTCCACCAATATCATTTATAATGAAAGGCGTAGTAACAGAGCAACCACTAGCATCAGTAACGATAGATGAATAAGAGCCAGAAGAAAAAACACTCACAATATTAGATGTTGAAGTACCAACCGACCAAGCATAAGTAAATGGTGCAGTTCCTCCAGATATACTTATGACCTCTCCAGTACCATTAAAATTACCACAAGTGGAATTCGATGTGGTAATAACAGCTACGATTTGAGTTGGTTGACTCACAAAAACAGTATTGGTTAAAGTACATCCCAAGGCATCTTTAGCTGTAATGGTATAGGTATCAGACTTAACATTATTATAAACTTGATTATTATTATTACCAGGCATCCAAGTGTAACTGTAAGCAGGAGTCCCTCCAGTAATGGACGAAACAGATACAACGCCATTTGTAAAACTAAAGCATGAAGGTGATGTAGAAGATGTTGTAAAATTTAAAGCCAATGTTGGTTGGGTAACTGTAGCGGCATTATTTGCAACACAACCTTTACTATCTGTTACAATGACCGAATATGTTCCTGAACTCAAATTATTAATCGTATTGCCTGTTGATCCACCAGGATTCCAAGAATAAGTATAAGGTCCCGTTCCACCGCTTGGGGAATTTGCTGTAATAATCCCAGTATTTCCACCAAAACAGCTTACATTGGTAATACTTTGGAACGTTACTGCAAGGTTTGCTGGCTGAGTAATGGTTGTGGTATTAAGCCTCAAACAACCATTTGCATCACTAACTATTACCGTATAAATTCCACTGGCTCTGTTTGTAATTAAAGATGTTGTTAAAGCACTTGGCTGCCAAGTGTAAGTATAAGGACCTGTTCCTCCTGACACGGTAACGGATGCTTTTCCATCATTTAAATAATCACATGTTTCTGCTGTATTAGAGGTTACTGCTGATAAACTAAATGAAGGTTGAGTAATTAAAATAGTATTGGTTACTGTGCAATTTCTTGAATCTCTAACAATTAATGTTCTGGTACCGGGAGATAAAGCAGAAATGTTTGGAGTGGTTGATCCTCCTGGGTTCCAAGAATAGGTATATGGCGCTGTTCCCCCTGCTGCCGTCGTATTGATTAATCCATTATTACTTCCAAAACAGGTAACATTGGTTGTGGTAAAGGTAACAGAAAGGGGTAAAGGAGAAAAATTTGTAATGATTGGTTGGATAATTCTTGTACAACCATTAAAATCTGTTACTACTGCCGTATAAGTGCCTACCGATAGTGCCGTCAATGATGGTGTTGTTTGACCTCCAGGACTCCAAGAATAGGTGTATGGTGGGACTCCTCCTACAGGGCTTATGTTTATAGAGCCTGTACTGGAGCCAATACAAAAAACGGGGCTGATAATGGAATTAATGTTTATTGGCGTAGGTTGCGTAACATTAACGGTTGTCTGATTAATGCAGCCAATACTATCAGTAATTGACACAATATAACCTTGAGCTGTTAAATTACTAATAGTAGTTGTGGTTTGAGAGGGAGCAGTGTTCCATAAATATTGATAGGGCTTAA
Source organism: Bacteroidota bacterium (assembly GCA_046345275.1). Taxonomy (GTDB): domain Bacteria; phylum Bacteroidota; class Bacteroidia; order B-17B0; family Aurantibacillaceae; genus UBA4416. The sequence continues at coordinate 5,298 of JBKDJY010000193.1, read as the reverse complement.
AACCTCCAGTAACATTAACTGTAACCGAACCATTGTTGCCAGCAAAACAACTCACATTACTTATGGTAGCAGAAGGAATACCACTAAAATTAAAATATTTTATTACCAATGAATCTCTTTTTAACGGGCAGCCAAAATTAGGAGCTGAAGTTAAAATTAAAGTCACTGATCCTGCCGCTAACTCTGCCGCAGTAGGAGAATAAGTTAAATTTGTTAAAGTCGTATTATTTGGTGAATAAGTTCCTGAACCTCCCGACCAACTTCCGCCAGTTGAGCCAGTTATGGTTCCATTTATAATTGAGGATGGACTTTGTTTACATTTTATTAGATCTGGGCCGGCATTTACGGTCGTTACATCGGTAAATGTGCCCACGGTAATTGTTCTAAAAACTGGCGGACAGTTAGACGCATCACTTAATTGAACATTCCAAGTTGTTCCCCCAGCAACAACAATGCCTTGAGATGGATTAACATTATTCCATAAATATTGATAGGGGGGGAAACCACCTGCTCCTGTGGCAGTGATAGAAGTAGTACCTGCCCCAAAACAAACTGCTGGATTAGAAGGAAATATATTTACAGATAAGGTCGGCACAAAATTTACCCTAAAAGTATCACATACTAATGCAGCGCCACAATTGGTTGCAATGCCACAAATAACAAAATCTATAAAAGGTGGTGCCGTAACTCCTACAGGAGTACTTACTGTATTGGTAATACATGAAGCTGTACAGTTTAAAAAATTATTATAAGCGCCTGGTGCTCCTGGAAATACGGAAGTCCATGTAGTTTGCACAGTACTTATGCCAGTCGCCGTAAGTGTCGCTACACAACCATCATAAACGATTTTGTTTGGAACATTTAAACTTGGAGGAGGAACAGGACAATTTACGACTCTATATTGAAAATCCCTTACCGTTTCTCCAATAAAAACTCCATTTCTAAATTCTCTAACCCTAACACCTACTACAAACTGACCTATTGTTCCTGGATTAATAAATAATGATCCTGTTGATGGATTAATACTAATTGTACCTGTACCAAATGGATTAGTAGAGCTATATCCGGGCTTATATGATATAGGAGGAGGGAAAAATGGACTACTTGTAGCTGAGGTTGAAAAAGTAGGGGGTGTGATAGCAACCATTGTAACACCGGTAACAACAACAAAATTAACGTCAGCAGGATGATAAAGGGAATAAACCAAGGAATCACCATCTAAATCAGTTGCGCTATGATCAAAAGTAAAAGGTTTATTCACACATAAATATAATGGAGGAAGTGTATTAAAGGATGGATCACTATTAGGTATAAAAGGTCTTACACAAGAAACCCTCACATTATCAAAGCTGTATATTTCTCCTACTGAAGCAGCATCATACTTTATCCTTATCACAATTCTCACGTTTGAACCCACAATGCCAAAAACAGAAGCTGTTGCACTCGTAAAATCATCAGCTATTTTTCCGTTAGTGGTAAAAAGAGTGAGTGGGCCACCATCAACACTATAAAATACACTAATTGAGTCTCCCGGTTCTAATGTAGAAAATTCACCTAAATCGACCCTTAAGTTTAACGAAGATGTTGGTGCGCAGAATGCAGTATTAATTAATTGGGATGTCCAAATAAAAGTGCTATTATTAGCTCCGGTAACAAAAAAACTATTTGTATTTACATTGGCAAATGTTACAGGGGTGCCTGTGGGAGTAATGCTCCAAGAAGTTGGGCCGTTATCAATTGTTGTTCCGTTAGGTAATGAAAAATTTTCTAACCAAATATCTGTCATCTGCATTCCTGGTATAATGGCCCAAACCGTTTCTCCACTATTAAGAGGGTTATTCACATTAATAACAGCTGCATTGCGACAACAAGTTAAGTAAAATAAACAATATCCTCCTGGGTTGGGAGGTAAATTATTTACCACGGTAGTATAAATTCCCTCCTGAATGCAAGGCAAAGGATTTGGAGGTATTGCACAGGGATCTAGATTGGCAGTCACGTTTGTAACAGATACCAAAGGGATTGTAATAGTTAATTGAGGGTGTAATATCTGACCGAAAATGTCAGAAACAAAAATTGTCTCATTTGCAGAAAAACCAACAGAGCCAGGGGCACAATCTTTAAATAATTTAAAAGTAATAGCGTAGCTCGATCCACCTAAATAAGTATAGGTAAGGGTGCTTCCAGCAACATGGGTAGCAAATGAATGTGTTGGTAATAAAAAGAGTAACCAAAAATATTTCAAAGCGATTTTTTTTAGAGTTTTCATGTTTTTAAGTTTTTAGTTAATATTATTTTACTTTTTTTAATATAATCTCTTGATTAACTTCATAAGACTCTCCACTACTAGATGCAGTAAACTCCTTAATGAAAGTTGGATAACCTTCATTTTCAACCGTGATTTTATATTTACGACCAGGGTTTAAAATAAAAAAATATTTCCCATCTCTAGGTCTGGCAGAACTAGTTGCAATTAATTCGTTAGTAATAAAATCGTTTATGGAAATAAATACGTTGGAGTAGTTTGGATTGTCTTCTGATCCCTTTAATATAATTGATCCTTTTAATAAAACGTTAATTTCTCCCTTAGCTTGTTTTTTTAACGAAGCATAATATTTCTGTATCGTTTTTTGAAAAGGATCATCAGAATCATTATCAAAAAATGAAGAAATCTCATTCATTAAATCTGTAATTTCTTGAGGTGGAACATTATCTTTTTCTAGAAGTGCGTCAATCTTATCAAGAATTCGTTGTATGATTAATTTATTTAAATCGGCTTGAGTTTTTGCATTATTAATAGAATCAGTATTTACAACTGCTTCCTTTTTTGGTTTAAAAAATCTATAATTTAATAAAATTTCATGGCTCAAACCTGCATATTTATTGAGACTTCCTGTTATATAATCATACGAATAACCTATTGAAAGGTGTTTAAATAAAGTGAATCCAAGATTAATGGAAATGGCATAATCATTTTTATAAGTCCCACCTATCCAAAATTTATTTTTAAAATTTACATTTAAATTGGCATCATATTGTAGTGGTGCATTTGGTAAATACCTTACAAGTGCAAAAGGAGAAATAGTGATTTCTTTCTTTAGAATTAAATTGTATTTTAAAGTGCTCATATAATGCCGGTTTTGGGTATATAATATCTGCTTGTCGGAGGTAGATTTATAGGAAAAAGAATTACCTGCAAGTTGCGGAGCAGAAACACCAAATTCAAGATTCTTGCAAAAGAAGGTTAGTCCAAAATTGGAATCAAAAGTAGTACTGCTTTGATTGTTATTAAACAAACTAGCATCATTTGTATTTTCAATCACTGCATTCGAATAATTAAAATTTTGATTAACAGCACCTGCAGCAAGACCTAATTTTAAAAAAATACGGTTTTTGAATTTTAATTTGTACGAATATAAAAATGATCCGCCTATTCTACTATTGAGACCTTTTTTATCGCTTGTTAAAATAATTCCTAGTCCAGTATTTTTATTAAAAGCATTTCCATCAAAACTTAACACGTTATATTGCGGCCCACCCTTAAAACCAGTCCACTGGGTACGATTAATAATCATCAGGTTAGGAGCGTTATCTACTGCTGTGTATGCTGGGTTAATGATCATCGGTTTAAAAAAAGCATGGTTAAAAGATACAATTTGCTGAGATTGCAGTTTATTTGATAAAATCAAAACCAATAAAAATGCTTTTGTACTCGTTCTCATTTATTCTCTTCCACTAATGATTTCAACACTTCCTTTATAGGTTTGTCCAGATTTATCTACTACAAATACATAAAAATAGGTGCCATTTGGTAAAGGCTTATCGTTGTATGTTCCACGCCAATCATTATTATAAGATTTTTTATTATAAACTAAGTTTCCATTTAAATTGTAAACTAATACTTCATTTTCAGGATAAAAATTAATATTTTCAATAAACCACTCATCATTTACCCCATCGCCATTTGGCGTAAAAAGTGTGGTTATTTTTCCATCATATTGTTTTGAAACAACTTTTATTAATACAGAATCTGAATTAACGCAACCATTGGCATCAGTTACTTCTAAAATATATTCAGTGGTTAATTTGGGCAGAGCAGTTGTATTAAAAGTATAAGGATTTTCAATTTCAGAAGATTGTGGTAACCATTTAGGAGTACCCGTCCCTCTGCCGTTTAAGATGACGCGTTGATTTTCTCCAACAACAGTATCTTTGCCAGCATAAACAGGATTAATGCTATGCACATTTATCGAAACTTTATTAGAAGTATCAACAGGGCAATTAGCATTTTGTACGAGCGCATAGCAAGTAGTTGTGTTAGTAATATTAGAGAACACTTCTGAAGGAAACGAACTTTGAATTTTTTTCCAACCTGCGCCATCTCCATCATTATATAACCAAGCAACAACATTACCAACATATCCACTTAATTGTAAGGTATTAGAATTAATGCGAGGGCAAACTATTGAATTAGTTGGAGGACTTATGGTTCCAGCATCTGATAAGGAATTGATTGAGAAAGAAACGACAGGAGTAGTTTCAGTTAAACACTGAGATCCATTTTTAACTATTGCTCTATATTGCGTATTTTGAGTAATGTTTGTGTAAGTTACAACTGAGGATGTATTTGTAATCACACTCCATGATGCTCCACCATTGGTTGATTTACCCCAATATAAAACATTTCCTACGTTTCCTAGTATTTGTAAAGTTCCAGTACCTGTGCTACCACAAAATGTACCACCACCCGAAATGTTTCCTGCTTTTGTATGTTTGAATATAATATTGCAAACAACAGGTGAAGTATCTGGTGGAAAAGAACCATTTTTAACAATTACCCGATAGCAAGTTGTTTCCTTAAGATCGTAATAACTTTGGCTGCTTAAATTGTTCCCATTAGAAATCCAAGTTAATCCTTTATCTATTGAATATTGCCATTCGATATCACCAGTATAACCAGTCAAAGAAAGAAATCCACTATTATTTATTGTATCACAATAATCTTGAGACCCAACAATGATACCAGCAACAGATTGAGATAAAACTCTTATATTATTTACTAATAAAAAAGCTAAGAGGATGACTATGTTTCTATTTTTTATCATTTTCACAAAAATTTAATAAACATTTTACATAAAAAACTAATGAATACGAATGTCAGGGCAACCGCATCAGAAAGTTAATAAATCGGCCAAGTAATTCGTTGACCTTGCCGCTTCTTTTCTTCGTCTTCTTAAGCTTTTTTTGTCATTTTTTTGTCGAATAATATTAAGTGCCATTTTACGAATGAAGTTAAAA
>JBKDJY010000192.1:0-3294 GCA_046345275.1 Bacteroidota bacterium | reverse complement strand
ATTTTCATATTTAAGCTCAAATAAATACGCCAAACATTGCTCATCTGTATTAAAAGAGTTTTCAAATTCCATCTGATTTTTAGGATATAACATCCCTTAAATATAAGGATTTTTTAATGTGTTATAATCGGATAGCCATATAGTTCTATTTTTAAGATGGATATTTCATCATCCGTTTTGATGATTAATTGCGAAGTTGAAGGATTTTGAATTTTACACACTTTTTTTAACAGTATCAGAAAGAATATCATTTGTTCCTGAGATCAGCAGAAAAAAAGTAATCAGACTAAAAAAAACAACTATAACTTTTCTTTTCATTTTTCTAAAAAAAGAAATGCTGCACTTATTGCGCAGCCTTTCTTCATAATTTAAACTATTCAACAATTATCTTTTTTGTTTTTACACCTGTATCAGCCTTTAACTGTATCAAATACAATCCTGGTGAAAGATTTTCAGACACCGTGATATTTTTATCACCTTTAACAGGAAAGGATGTCACTTGTCTACCACTTACATCATAAATAGAAACGTTATGAATCACAATTTATCCGTCGTTGCTAATAACAAATTTTCCATTGTTGGGATTTGGGTAAATACTTATATTTTCCGTATTCTGGGATAGTGAAGTTAAACTTGTTGCCACCCCTTGATTTAACACAATGCTTGCAGTTTTGGTTGGACTTGTTATACTCCTTAATGATTTGAACAATTAACATATCAAAGAACTATAGCTATAGAAATAAAGCGACTGGACAATTAATCAAGCAAAACGAGCCAGTATCCTTTTTGATAAATATCCACTATTAAAAACAGCTTATCATTTAACTTTACAATTTAGAGCTTTTGAAAGAAAATAAAAAAGGCGACTCTCAATTTTTACTTGATAAGTCGCCCACCGTACACACGAAGGGACTCGAACCCCCACCCTTACGGACCAGATCCTAAGTCTGGCGCGGCTACCAATTACGCCACGTGTGCAAATAAATTGAAAAGCAAATATAACTATAAATTTTATTAAAAATTAATGATGTAAAACTGATTTCTAAAATAAAATTATAATTAAGAAAAAAAATTTCCCAGCGTCAATAAATTTACAACTGCTTCGCTTGCTAGTAGCGAAAAATCAACTAAATTATTAATTGAATAATGATATTTCACAAATTTTATCCTAAATTTAGGACTTACTTCATTAGTCACAAGCACATAAACGATTAGTAATTTATGAAAATTTTAATAATTGAAGATGAAAAATCACTTCGCGAAGATGTGATTTTTTATTTAACAGACAATGGTTATAAATGTGATTTTGCTTCTTCGGTTCAAGGTGGCATTTTAAAACTATTAGAAAATAAATATGGATGTGCTCTTGTAGACCTTGGATTACCTGATGGTTCTGGGATTGAAATCATTGAATACATAAAAAAAACTGATCCTGAGATGGGTTTAATTATTATCACAGCAGCTAATTCGCTAGAGGATAAACTAACAGGACTTAAAATAGGGGCTGATGATTATTTAACAAAGCCATTTCATTTATCTGAGTTAAGTGCACGTATTTATTCGGTTTTAAGAAGAAGAAATTTTGGAGGCAAAAATACATTAATTTTTGAAGGATTAGAAATTGATCCTACGGAAAAGAAAGTAATTGCAAATGGCGTTCAATTGCAGTTAACAAAAAAAGAATATGATATTTTACTTCATTTAGCAAGCAATCCCAGTCATTTGATTACCAAAGAGGCTTTGGCTGAAAATATTTGGGGAGATAAATCCGAAATGGCAACGACATTCGATTTTGTTTATAGCCAAATAAAAAATTTAAAGAAAAAATTAAATGAAGCTGGATTAAAAAATTACATTAAAGTAGTGTATAGAATGGGATACAAATTCATGGATTAATTTTTACATGAAGCTTCTTACAAAAATAAATATATTCACTTCCGTTACCACAATTATTCTTTTTGCAACTGGTATTTTTATTGTTTTTAAATTTATTTTAATAAAACTTGATAGTGAACAAGACGAGCAACTTCTCTCTGCTAAGAAATTAATCATTAAATCTTTGCTTGAAGGAAAATCTCCTAAACATTTTTCATCTAATGTTGGCGAAAAAATTTTAATCTTCGAAATTTATAAACAAACCTCTTATGAGGATAAGTTTTCTGAATTTTCAGAAGAACTTATTGGTGAAAATCAAAAAGAAAATCCCATTGTTGTTAGGGAATTAAATTTTCAATGTTCAATTAATGATAAGGCTTATAATATTAAAGTTTCAAAATCATTGGCTTCTGGCAAAAAAATTGGAGAATATGTTTTAGGAATAGTACTGCTGTTTTTGATTGTGTCAATGAGTATGTTATTTTTACTCAATAGATATGTTTCTGCCTATATTTTTTCACCGTTTTATGATACACTTGAGAAGATAAAAACTTGGAATTTAAAAAAAAGTGAGTCACTTTTTTTTAAGAATACAAACATTAATGAATTTAATTTACTAAATGACACCATTAATGCCTTAACACAACAAATACAATCTGATTATAGAAATTTAAAAGAGTTTACAGAAAATGTTTCACACGAGGCGCAAACTCCTCTTTCAATAATAAGTACTAAAGTTGAGTTATTAATGCAAGAAGACACCTATTCGCAAAAACAACATGAATCGATTCAGCATATTTTTCAAGCAACACAACGTTTATATAAATTAAATCAAGTTTTGATTTTAATGTCTAGGATAGAAAACAAGCAGTTTGTGTCATTTGAACAAATTAACCTCATTGATATTTTTGAAGAAAAGTTAATTGAATTAGAAGATTTTATTGAAGCAAAAAAAATTACCATTATAAAAGAATTTAAGCAAAATGTTGTCAAAGACTTGAATCCAGTGTTATCAAATATGCTATTTAACAATCTATTTATAAACGCAATAAAATATAACTTAGATAGTGGAGGAATTTTAAAAATTACATTAGATGATAGTTCATTTTCTATCGAAAACACAAGTCAGAGAGAAAAAATGAAAACTCAATTTTTATTTGAACGCTTTACACAATCATCCACTTCATCTTCTTTTGGAGTTGGCTTATCCCTCATCAAAAAAATAATTGATTATTTCAATTGGCAAATAACTTACTCTTATAAAAACGGACAACATAAATTCAAACTATATTTCTAACTATTACTGCACGATTAAAAATAATGGTTAAGTTCTATAAATAACAGCTCTTTATATTGTTCCTAAATATGGTTATTAAGAGTATATAAAATAATTTCCTTGACATATAAGCATCTTAAGGG
>JBKDJY010000191.1:0-8012 GCA_046345275.1 Bacteroidota bacterium | reverse complement strand
ACAAATAACAAGTCTGCCAAGTCCTTTATTTCAAAAGTTTTTTCAGATTTCCCTTCTTTCAAATCTGTTAGGTGCTGGTCTAATTGTTGAAGATACTGAGAAACAATTTCTTTTTGTCTGACTGATACTTTTTTGCTTTCTTTTAGCATACTATCAAAGTTAATTTTGTTTGTAGTCGTCATAGCCTGACCGCTAACAATTGATTCGCCATTGAATTATTGAAAGTGAATGTATGCTTTATTTAAAACGAGGTAAACTGTCCAGGTTATTGATAGAACTTTCTGTTTTTATTTGTTCTCAATGTGCGAGTTTTGTTTTTGTTTTTAAAATTAAGGCTTTCTATTGCCTTACTTAAAAAAATTGTGGAGAATATCGGATTCGAACCGATCACCTCTTCACTGCCAGCGAAGCGCTCTAGCCAAATGAGCTAATCCCCCTTTTCCTTATTATTTATTTTGCACAAATAGAATAAAATTAAAAATCGTTATTGGAAATTCACCACTAATTACAATTTAGCTTTAATTTCCACTAAATCATACCCTTCAATAATATCATTCACTTTTATGTCATCAAAGCCTTCAATATTTAGTCCACATTCGTAATTAGATGTTACTTCTTTAACATCATCTTTAAATCGTTTTAGAGATCCTAAACTACCAGTAAACAATACTATTCCATCTCGTATAACGCGTACTTTTGTGTTTCGCATTACTTTTCCATCTAGTACATAACATCCTGCAACGGTTCCAACTTTAGTAATATTAAACACTTCTCTTATAACAATGTTACAAACTGTTTTTTCTTCAAATTCAGGAGCCAACATGCCTTCCATGGCAGCTTTAACTTCATTAATAGCATCATAAATAATGGAATATAAACGAATATCTATTTCTTCTGTTTCTGCTAATTTACGTGCGGTTACAGAAGGCCTCACTTGAAAGCCAACAATTATGGCATTTGAAGCGCTAGCAAGCATGACATCTGTTTCGCTAATGGCACCAACTGATTTATGAATAATATTGATTTGGATTTTTTCGGTAGATAGTTTTAACAAAGAATCTGATAAGGCTTCAATAGAACCATCCACATCACCTTTTACAATAACGTTCAATTCTTTAAAATCTCCTATTGCTAAACGACGGCCAATTTCATCTAAGGTAATGTGTTTTTGAGTTCGTATACCTTGTTCGCGTTGCAGTTGCAAGCGTTTATTTGCTAATTCACGAGCTTCACGCTCATCAGTCATGATATTAAATTTATCTCCAGCCGTTGGAGCCCCATTTAATCCTAATAATTGAACTGGGATTGAAGGGCCAGCTTCTTTAATATTGATGCCATGTTCATTTGTCATCGCTTTTACCCTACCACTATAACATCCCGCTACGACTATATCCCCAACACGCATAGTTCCTCTTTGAACAATAACATCAACAACGTGTCCACGACCTTTATCTAATTTTGCTTCTATAACAGTACCTGAAGCTTTAACTTTTGGATTGGCTTTTAATTCTAAAATCTCAGCCTCTAACACAATTTTTTCTAATAACAAATCTATGTTTTTACCTAATTTTGCTGATATTTCTTGGCTTTGTACTTTTCCACCCCATTCTTCAACTAAAATATTCATCCCCGATAGTGCTTCACGGATTTTATCAGGATTTGCTCCTGGCTTATCTATTTTATTGATTGCAATAATCATCGGTACACCTGCAGCTTGAGCATGATTAATTGCTTCTTTTGTTTGTGGCATCACACTATCGTCTGCTGCTACAACAATAATAACAATGTCTGTAACTTTTGCTCCACGGGCACGCATTGCTGTAAATGCCTCATGGCCTGGTGTATCAAGAAATGTGATGGATTTACCACTTTCCATTTTTACATTGTAGCTTCCTATATGCTGAGTAATACCACCTGCTTCTCCAGCAATGACATTTGACTTTCTGATATAATCTAATAAAGATGTTTTTCCATGATCAACGTGGCCCATGATGGTTACTATTGCAGGACGTTCAACAATGTCATCTATATTTTCAGGCTCTTGTTCTTCAATCGCTTCTTGTGTTTCAACGCTCACAAATTCGGTTTTATAACCAAATTCTTCCGCAACGATTGCTAGCGTTTCTGCATCCAATCGTTGATTAATAGAGACAAACATGCCTAAACTCATACAGGTAGAAATGATTTGAGTCACTGAAACATTCATCATTTGTGCCAATTGATTAGCAGAAACAAATTCTGTTACCTTGAGTGTTTTTTTCTCCAAATCAGATTGTTCTTGTTCATCAGCCAATTTTTCTCTGATATCATCCCGTTTCTCTCTACGATATTTTGAAGTTTTTGACTTTGATCCTTTGCTGCTTAATCTTGCTAAAGTTTCTTTTATTTGTGCCTGTATTTCTACGTCTGTTAATGCAGGTCTAGCCTCTCTTGCTGTTGGATTTCTTTTAGCTTTAGGGTCGCCATATTTTTCTTTTGCTCTGTCTTTTGCTATTTGAGCCTGTTCTGTGCCTACTTTTTTGATTTCTTCTTGGCTCATTCCACCTTTTCGAATTCTTTTCCTTTTCTTTTTATCAGTAGATGAGCCATCTGGTGGCACTGCTTTTTGAGGAATTTTAACTATGGGTAATTCTATTTTTCCCATAATTTTTGGCCCGTCTAATTTTTGATAAACAGTTTCATGAAAAATGTTCGTTTCTTCAGGAATCACATGATCATTGACCGAAAGGACTGTTTCATCAATTATTGACTCTTCTGTATTCTTAGATAATTTTTTACTTTCTACTTCGGTATTGGTTTTAGTTTCTTTCTTTGTTTTTTTATCAGGTTTAGTTTTTGAATTTATTGAAGATAAATCAACTGTTCCCAATACTTTAGGCCCTTCTATTTTAGTACTTTTGGTTTTTATCTCATTTAATTCTTCAATTTCTTCATTCTCTTTTTCTTCAACCTTTTTTGTAGTTCTTTCTATGTTTTCTTTTTCTAATTCTTCCGCAGCGATGATTGCCAATTGGGCGGCAAGTTCTTTTTGTTTTTTCTCTTCTTCGCGAGCTTTAATTACCTTAGGATCTTCTAATATGATAGACTCTCGTTTTATTTTTAAGGTGTTGATGCCAAAATGTTGCGCTTCTTCTTTTGCAGATTTATCTCCAGAAAATTCTTTGGTTAATAAAGAATATTCCTCATCACCAATTTTAGCATTGGGATTATTTTCTACTTTACGACCTTTAGAAGCTAAGAAGTCTGTAATTTTACCTAACGATAAATTAAATTCTTTGGCTACTTTACTAAGTCGCAGTTGTTTTGCTTCTGACATATTTATTTATCTTTCCTTTTTTTCAATATTGCTTGAATATGCTTTTTTAATGTAACAAGAAAGCTAACTTTTAAAATTTTAACTGTTTTTAATCTTCAAATTCTGATTGTAAAACTTGTTTAACGTCTTCAATGACATCTATTGTTAAACCTGTTCTTCTGGTTAATTCATCAATGCCTAATTCTAAAACTGCTTTGGCAGTGTCACAACCAATTGATTGCAACTTAGAAATAACTGCTTCATCAATCTCGTCAGAAAATTCTATTAAGTCTACGTCGTCTATATCTACCGTCGTTTCTTCACTATCTCTATAAACATCAATTTCATAACCGGTTAGTTTTCCTGCTAGTTTTATGTTATAACCACCTTTTCCAATGGCTAAAGATATTTGATCAGGCTTTAAAAATACGTCAGCACGCATGGTATCTTCGTTTAGTTTTACTGAAGTAACTTTTGCCGGACTTAAAGAGCGTTGAATCAATAGTGGTATGTTTGAAGTGTAGTTAATAACGTCAATGTTTTCATTTTTCAATTCACGCACAATGCCGTGAATACGCGAACCTTTCATTCCTACACAAGCTCCAACTGGATCGATTCTATCATCATAAGATTCTACAGCTACTTTTGCTCTTTCTCCTGGTTCACGAACTATTTTTTTTATTGTTATTAACCCATCAAATACTTCAGGAACTTCTAATTCAAATAATCTTTCTAAAAAAGAAGGTGCTGTACGAGACATAATTACAGAAGGTGTTCCGTTTTTTAACTCTACTTTATATACCACGGCTTTTACAGAATCCCCTTTCTTGAAAAAATCAGATGGTATTTGCTCTGTTTTAGGCAACAATAGTTCATTTCCTTCATCATCAAGTAACATAATTTCTTTTTTCCATACTTGATACACCTCAGCATTTATAATATCTCCGATGCGCTCTTTGTATTTATTAAAAATATTTGTTTTTTCTAGTTCAAGGATTTTTTGCACCAAATTTTGTCTAACTGATAAGACGTTTCTACGACCAATTTCATCCAATTTTACTAATTCCGTAAGCTCTTCTCCAATTTCAAAATCAGATCCAATTTTTTGGGCTTCGGTTAAACTAATGTGTTTATTTTCGTCGTAATCAAAACTATCTTCTGCAAATTCATCATCAACAACGATTCTGTTTTTATAGATTTCAATATCCCCTTTGTCTGGGTTTACGATAATATCAAAGTTTTTATCTGTGCCATATTTTTTAATGAGCATGGCTCTAAATACATCTTCAATAATGCTCATGAGCGTGGCACGATCAATGTTTTTGTCTTCTTTAAATAATGAAAACGATTCAATTAAATTTACACTTTCCATTGCTTTGTTTTTTTTGTTAAAATGGTAATACTGATTTTATTTCTTTTACGTTGTTATATTCTATTTTTATGTTTTGGATAATGGTTGTATTTCCTTTTCCAATTATTTTTTTTTCTCTTCTGGTTTCTTCAATGACAAAAGAATGATCATTAGCTTCCTTGAGTATGCCTGCAAATTTTGTACCATCTTTTGTTTTAACGGTTACTTTGGTATCCTTGTATTTTCTATATTGCTCTATTACTTTAAAAGGCTCTGTAGCGCCAGGTGAGGAAACTTGTAATTCAAAATCCTCTTTTTCTCTATCTAAATTTTCTTCGATGTATCTACTTAAGGCTATACAATCAGCAATTACAATATTCTTCGGTGAGTCAATATAAATTTCTATTTTATTTCCTGCCAAAATTTTCACATCTACTATAAATTTGTCTGTGTCTACAAAATGCTTCTTAATTAAATCTATAATGGTTTGTTTTTTGATCATTTTTTTCAATAAAAAAGGGACTTTATCTGTCCCTCATCTTTACATTTCCTATTTCAGAAGACAAATTTACATGTTTATTTCAAATTTCCTAAATTTTATTATTCTAAAATATATAACGTAAAGCTTAATTACTTTAATAATTTAGGTAATGATGAAGCTTAAAAATTGCTGCCGGTATTTTAATCAAACTAAATAATATATCTAAACCACTAATAACCATATAATTGAGTCAAGTTTTTTTTTTTTTGATATTTGTTACTTACAATTATCTTTGTCCCGAATTTTTAAACCAAATAAAATGTCAGACATATCAAAAAAAGTAATATCTATTATCGTGGATAAATTAGGTGTAGAAGAAAAAGAAGTAACTCCAACTGCAAGCTTCACTAATGATTTAGGGGCGGATTCTTTAGATACAGTTGAATTAATTATGGAATTCGAAAAAGAATTCAACATTGCTATTCCAGATGATCAAGCTGAAAAAATCGCTACAGTAGGCGATGCTATTGCTTATATTGAAGCAAACGCAAAAAGCTAAGATTTTTTTAAAAAAATATTTTTGTATGCAATTTAAGCGCGTAGTAGTTACAGGACTTGGTGCTGTTACACCTTTGGGTAGCACCGTTAATGATTATTGGAATAATTTAATCAACGGAACCAGCGGAGCTGCAACCATTACGCGTTTTGATGCGTCAAAATTTAAAACAAGGTTTGCTTGCGAAGTAAAAGGATTTAAGATTGAAGATTATTTTGATCGAAAAGAATCTCAAAGACTTGATGCTTATTCTCATTATGGCATAGCCGCCTCTGTACAAGCTGTTGCAGATTCTGGCATTGATTCAGAAGGAATTGATAAAAATGAAATTGGCGTTATTTGGGGTTCTGGAATTGGAGGCCTAGATACTTTTCAAAATGAAACATTTAACTTTGCAAAAGGTGATGGTACGCCAAGATTTAATCCATTTTTTATCCCTAAAATGATAGCCGATATTTGTTCAGGTCACATTTCAATTCGTTTTGGATTTAGAGGTCCTAATTTCACGACTGTTTCTGCGTGCGCTTCTTCAACCACTGCTTTAATAGATGCATTTACCTACATTAGATTGGGTAGAGCCAATGCTATTGTTACTGGCGGATCAGAAGCTGCTGTAAACGAAAGTGGTATAGGAGGATTTAACGCTTGTCAAGCGATGAGTTTAAATAATGAAAGTCCTGAAACTGCTTCCAGGCCTTATGATAAAACCAGAGATGGTTTTGTATTGGGCGAAGGTAGTGGCGCTTTGGTTTTAGAAGAATTAGAGCATGCCTTAGCCCGTGGCGCAAAAATATATGCCGAAGTTATTGGTGGTGGCATGAGTGGAGACGCTTACCACATTACCGCACCTCATCCTGAAGGTTTGGGTGCTACTTTAGTTATGAATAGAGCTTTAAAAGATGCCAATATTTCTCCTAATGAAATAGATTACATTAATACACATGGAACAAGCACGCCGTTAGGTGATGGTGCGGAATTAAAAGCAATTACAAATGTTTTTGGAGAACAAGCTTATAAAATGAATATAAGTTCAACAAAATCTATGACTGGTCATTTGCTTGGAGCCGCAGGTGCTATTGAATCCATTGCAACTATTTTAGCAATTAAAAATGACATTGTTCCTCCAACAATTAATCATGTTCATACAGATCCTGAAATAGATCCCAAACTTAATTTAACTTTTAACAAGGCCCAAAAAAGAACAATTCATGTTGCCATCAGCAATACTTTTGGTTTTGGTGGTCATAATGCCGCTGTTGTTATTAAAAAATATATTTCATAATTTTTAATTTTGAAAACTTTATTGTTTGCTTTAAATTCCTTATCAAAAGATGAAAAGGCGTTTAAGCAAAAATTAAGAAACATTTTAGGCTTCTATCCTAGTAATATTGCTTTATATAAACAAGCGTTCAGGCACAGTAGTTCATCCAAACAAATTTCAGAACACCAACAAAGCAATGAGCGCTTAGAGTTTTTAGGAGATGCTGTCTTAGGGGTTATCGTGGGTGAATATTTGTTTAAGTTGTTTCCAAAGAAGGATGAAGGTTTTTTAACTCAAATAAGAAGTAGAATCGTTAATGGCCAACATCTGTGCACTTTAGCTCGGAAATTTGGTCTTGATATTTTGCTGGATTCACGCCTTACAAAAAAAGAAAAATTAAATTCTTCTGCCTATGGTGATTTATTTGAAGCTTTGATTGGCGCTATTTTTTTGGATAAAGGATTTGAAAAAACAAGATTTTTTATTTTAAATCATATCATTAAAGTTCATTTAGATATTAATGTTTTACTTGAAAATGATGCTGATTATAAATCAAAATTTCAGATATTAATGCAACGTCAAAAAAAAGAATTTGAATATGTGGTTTTAAAAAACCAGGTTGTTAGCAAGGAAAAAACATACGTAGTTCAATTAAATGTTAATGGAGTTGAATTAAGTGTATTTGAACATAAATCGAAAAAAGTGGCAGAACAAAAAGCTGCTCAATTAGCTTTAGAATCTTTGGAGAAATCTTAGGGATTCCCTTATTATTCTTTTATAAATTTTTCAATTTGTTTGCCAACCTTAATAAAATAAAATCCATTAGATAAGTGAGAAGTATCTAAGTCTATTTGTGTTTCATTTGAAATTTGTTCTTTTAAAATGATTTGTCCAAATGAGTTGATTACAATTATTTCATTTTCAGTATTATAAAAAAATGAATAAATAATTAGTCCAATATTTGGATATTTAATTTTTTTGTTTTACCTTTGGACTAAATTATAAATCATATATATGTCCTTAATAAAACAATTTGAGATTAAAGAAACCGTAACAGAGTTACGTAAG
>JBKDJY010000190.1:0-11623 GCA_046345275.1 Bacteroidota bacterium | reverse complement strand
TTCCTAAATATATTAGAACAGATTTAATCAATCAATATCAAGAAAAAGGAATTTTATTTCTTCAAGAAGAACTAAAACTACGAGATAATAAATATTTTGAAGAAGTTGATATTAACAATCCACACCGCTTGATACGAGCGCTAGAAGTTTGTATTTATAAAGGAAAACCATTTTCGGAATACAGAACTAATATTAAGAAAGAAAGAAATTTTAATGCAATACCCATTTTAATAAATACATCAAGAACAATTTTGTATGAACAAATTAATAAAAGGGTAGATAAAATGATAAAGAGCGGATTGCTTGAAGAAGCAAAAGCACTTTTTGATCAAAGACATTTAAACGCGCTTAACACAGTTGGCTACAAAGAGTTATTTCTTTTTTTAGAGGATAAGATTTCATTTCCTGAAGCCATTGAAAAGATTAAAAGAAATACCAGAAGATATGCTAAGCGACAACTTACATGGTTTAATCATCAAGGTAATTTTGAAACATTTGAGCCTACTGAATTAGAAAAAATAATATCATACATTGATATCATTATTAAACAAAGTTGAATATGTTTTCTTTCCCAAAGTATATTTTGGGTTAGATAATCAAAAAAAAATCATCATTTATGAAGGAGGCTTTAGTTTATGGAAATTAAAATAAAATTGACTCAGCTTCATTCAAGCAATAAAAAATCAAACTTGGTTAATTATTTTACCACTTATTCTTAAAATCATGCCACTTACGAAGTCGTTTTTTAGCTTTAACAAAATTATATTACTACTTTGATTGACATGCTATATATTTACTTTATTAAAAATGATATAAATTTTTTTAGTGGGGAAATGTGTTGATAGATAAATAGAATTTTTTTTAAGTGTTAAGAAAAATATTGTATTTTTAAATGCAGAATATAAAAAATCGTTTAGTGGGTTCTACGGTTTTTTTATTCAAATAGATAAAAGATGAATTATAGAACCCATTACTATTAAACTCTATGTATGATGAAAAGTAAAATTATAACTTATGTGACATGTTCACTTTTTTTGATCAGCAAGCTAAGCGCTCAAACCATAAATCCTTGTGGTACCGATGAAGCCATTGATTGGGCAAAAAAAAATATTGTGGGCTATAAAGAAAAAATTGAGGCCAATCAAATTTTGGTAGATAAAGAGTATAAATCTTATTTGACTAAATTAGCAAGCCAAAAAACTTCAACATCCGTCGCCATAACTTATACCATCCCTGTAGTGTTTCATGTATTACATACAAATGGTCCTGAAAACGTTTCGGATGCTGCCTGCATTGCTGCTTTGGCTCAAGTAAATAGTGATTTTGCCAAATTGGGTGCGGACGTAGCAAGCATTGATCCAGCATTTCAGAGCTTATATGTTGATGCAAAAATGGTTTTTCAATTGGCAAAAATAGATCCTTATGGTAATTGCACCAATGGAATTGTTCATCATTATGATGCAGATACAGAATGGGAGCAATCAAATGTATATTTTGCATTCAAATATTCTAAAGAAATTGAAGGAAGTTGGCGTCCAAGCAGGTATTTGAATATTTACATTGTAAAAAACATTATTGCCCCCTCTGCTTCTATAAGCGGAGGTATTGTCGTAGGCTATACTTACAAGCCAGGCACTTCTCCATCATCAGCTGCTGATGCCATTGTTTACCGAAATGATTTTTTAGCTGGATTAAATGCTCGTTCGTTAAGTCATGAAATTGGTCATTGGTTGGGATTAAGTCACACTTGGGGAGATACAAATAGTGCGGGTTTACGTTGTGGAGATGATGGTGTTGACGATACACCAAAAACTACTGGTTTTTTTAGCACTTGCCCATCGATAGCTTCATTAAGTGATTCTTGCGATCTTGGAAAAAAACCAAATGTCGAGAATATAATGGATTATGGAAGTTGTCCGAAAATGTTTACCCAAGGTCAAATAAACAAAATGAGGGCTTCGGCTGCTTCTAATATTGCAAATCGGGATAATTTGTCAAGTATAGCAAATTTAGACAGGGTAGGGATTACTAATAATACAGTAACTGCCTGTGGCCCCATTGCTGATTTTTATTCTAACAAAACAAGCAATTGCAACGGTCAATCTATTTTATACAATAGTACTTCTTTTAATGGAACAGCTACTTCATATAACTGGGTTTTTGAAGGAGGAACTCCTTCAACTTCAACTCTTTCAAGCCCAGCGGTATTATATTCTTCAGCAGGAACTTTTTCAACTTCATTAACCGTAACAGGTCCAAAAGGTTCTAGTACAAAAGTTAGGGATGCATTCATTAAAAACTATTGGAATTCTAGTCCAACTTCCTTCCCAGTATCAGAGTCATTTGAATCAGATATTTTGTCTAATGGTTGGACGGTTCAAAATTTCGATTATTTTTCACCAAGTTGGAAATCAGCAAACGTGGGTTCTAAATCTACTTCAAAATCATTTTATTTAGAAAATGCAAATGGTGGTAATTATCCCAATCAAATTGATGTTTTGGAATCACCTCAATACAATTTTCGTAATACCTCAAATATTACCATCTCCTTTGATTATGCATTTGCTTTAAAATCAGCTAATACACCAGCTTTAAATCCAACTTTTAAATTTCAATATTCCACCGATTGCGGTGGAACTTGGGCAGATGTTCCAAGTACTCCATCAGCTGTTAGCATGGCAACAGCAAGTGGCGGAGCTACTCCAATATCTGCGCCCTTTATACCTTGGCCAGCAAAATGGCAAACAAAAACATATATTTCAGCAACTCTTGCAGGATTGAATAATAAATCGGATGTCAAATTTAGATTCTGGTATCAAAATGATGCTACCAATGGTCAAACTCAAAATTTATACATTGATCAATTTAATATTTCAGGAACTGTAGGATTAAATGAAAAAGAAAGTGAGTTTAATTTTTTAGTTTATCCGAATCCTACTACTTCAAGTACAAATGTTGAATTCACCCCAACGTTTGATGCAAAAGCAAATATAAAGATATACGATGTGATGGGTAGAATATCAGAAGAATATAGTTTTAATGCTAATTCTGGTGTAAAAACAGTTTATGTCGTTAATAAAAAACAAAATTTAGCTTCGGGTATTTATTTTGTTTCATTGAGTTTAAATAATGATAGAATCATTAAAAAATTAATTATTGAGTAGGTTTGTTTTTGTTATGGTAAAAACGCCCTTCAAAATACAAAAATTGAAGGGCGTTTTTTTGTTATATTTGCCTGGCATTTTAAACAAACACATTTATGAAATTTTTACGATTCTATATTTTATACCGTTTACAAATTATAATAATTTTAATTGTATTGGGTGTTTTATCTCACCTTTATCTTGATGCTGTAACTGCCTGGATTTGCTATAGTTTAGCATTTATTTCTTTACTACTATATTTTATGATGGGCACGATGCGTGTTGTACAAGAAGCTGTTAGTGATGGAGATGTTGAATTGGCAATGACGTACATGAATCGAATTAAATTTCCGCGTTTATTGTTTAAGCCAATTCGTGCAGGTTATTATATGTTACAGAGTAATTTATCCATGGCTAGTAATGATTTTGAAAAAGCAGAAGCGAACATTAGAAAAAGCTTGAAAATAAAATCAAAAATTGTAGGAGATATGGAAGGCTCTAATTTAATGCAATTGGGTTTTATAGAAATTAAGAAAGGAAATACTAAACAAGGTCGATTACATTTGATAGAAGCAGTAAAAGCAGGCATTCCTGATAAAGAGAATTTAGCAGCAGCTTATTTGCAATTATGTAATTTGGAGGCACTACGAATGCAATACAAAATTGCCAAACAATATTTTAAAAAAGCAAAAGATTTAAAACCTAAAAACGAAGAAATTGTTTCTCAACTCAAACAGATGGAAAAACAAATTAACCGAATGCCTGGTTAATTTTTTAAATTGAAATTATTCTCAAACGAATAGATCTATAATAAGGAGTAAAAACCATTTAAAACATTGATTTTATTGGCATTTAGTTTTTTTAATTAAATCAAAACTTTTCTATTATAATTAACAAGTTTTTTAAAAATAATGATTCTTGTTTTTTATGATAAACGCAGTTTGTTGAATTTAGTTATTTATACGTTCCGTTTTTTTTAATTTTCATAAACACGATTTATTTTTGAATAAGGTAAAATTCCTAACAATTTTAGGTAAATTTGGCTTTGAATCTGAGCCGAAACACACATATTTTGAATATAAAATCAATGCGACTAGTATTGATCTTGATGTCGTTGTATTTATTTTCAATCAATCAATCAATAGCTCAAATAAATAATGAAACTGAATTAAGAAAGCAAGCTGATAAAGATTTTGATAATGGAGATTTTTATTTATCCTATAAAATCTATTCCCAATTAGTTTCTTTAAATCCTAAAGATCCAGATTATAATTTTCGCTTAGGAGTTTGCATGCTCTTTATCGAACCAGATAAAAAGAGACCATTTTCTTATTTTAATGCGGCAAATGCTGATCCTAAGTTAGCAACAAAGGAAACTAAATTTTATTTGGGAAAAACCTTTCAAGTGAATTATAAATTTGATGAAGCTATAAAATTATTTAATGAATATAAACAAATAGCAAGTCCCTCATCTATTAAAAAATTGCAAGTTGATAGAGAAATAGAAGCTTGTAAAAATGGAAAAAAATTACTTACAAATTTAATGGATTTATATGTTATCGCTAAAAAACAACTCAACGAAGCAGATTATTTTAGAAGTTATGATTTAAAAGATGTAGGTGGAAAATTGCTAGTGAAACCAGATGATTTTAGATCATCAATTGATAAAAAAAAGAAAGAAAAATCAGTCGTTTATTTACCCAGAAATGGTGAAAGAGTTTATTTTTCGAGCTATGGCGAAACGCCAGATAAAGGACGCGACATTTATTTTGTAAACAAATTATCAGATGGCAAATGGAGTAAGCCAATTGCCATGCCATCTGCTGTAAATACTGAATATGATGAAGATTATCCTTATTTGCATCCAAATGGAAAAACACTTTATTTTAGTTCAAAAGGCCATAATAGCATGGGTGGTTATGATATTTTTAAAACTACCTTTGAAGCTGAAACCCAAACTTGGAGTAAGCCTATAAATCTCGAATTTCCAATCAATTCTCCAGATGATGATTTTTTATTTGTAACGGATTCATTAGAAAAACAAGCTTTTTTTAGTACAGGACGATATAGCCCTTATGGTAAAATTGATGTGTTAAAAATAAATACGGAACGCAGGCCAATGGATTTAGCCATCATAAAAGGAAGTGTCGTTAAAACAGATCCTACCCAAATTGTCAATTCAAAAATAACAGTAAAAAATGTTGACAATGGCGAAACTGTTGGTGTTTTTCAAGCAAAGGATAACGGAGATTATTCATTGGAAATTCCAAATGGTGGAAAATTTATCTTTACTGTTGAAACGACAGGTTTTACAACACAATCTGAAGGTGTTCAAATTCCATCAGCTACTTCTTTAAAGCTATTTAGGCAATACATTTCTTATGAAAATAAAAAATTAGTTATAAAAAATAATTTTGAAGGATTGGTAATTGACGAAAATTATTCGGAAATGCTTGATTTAATCGAAAAGAAAGCGAAACTTGAAGTTAATGAAAACGAACCCATTAACAATGAATTGATCAACCAAACGAAGACAGAAGATAATGCTAATTCAAAAAGCAATACAACTAAGCCAACAATAGTTCAAGAGGTTAATAATTTAAATCAAACAACGGGTGATAAAAATGTCACGAATGAAAAATTATTAGCAATGTCAAAAATGGATGCTGTGGAGGCTGAAATCGAAGCCAAAAAATTGAAACAGGAAGCTACCGAGGCTTTTGATTTAGCAACTCAAAAAACTGCCGAAGCAGCTGAATTAGATAAAAAAGCAGAAGACGAATTGGCTGCAGCAAATTTATTAACTGATAAAGTAAAAAAAAATCTAGCAGTTGAGAACGTTAATAAGTTGAAAAATGAAGCGAAGTTAGCCACATCAATTGCCAGTTCGGCGACCAATTTGGCAAAAAGATTAGAGGCAGATGCCGTTAGAAAGCAGAATGAGTCAAATTTAACGAATCAATATGTGAATGAATTGGGAGTAATCATAAAAAATAAAAACAACAAAGAAGCTGTTCAAAAATTAGAAAAAATTCAAAAAGAATTAGACGTTTTTTCAAAACAAAAAAATCAATCGGATGAATCATTTGAAATTTTTAAAGCCGAAATGAACCTTAAACAAAATGAACTTACAAAATCAGAAACTAAATCCAAAGCAGTTTTAAAAGATATTAGTAATATAGAAAACGAATATAAAATTCTAGAAACTGATTTAGCTAATGAGAAAGACAAATCGCTTAAAGAAAATATTTCGGCGCAAATGAGCGTACTAAAAAATGATATTGAAAGTAGAAATAAAGAACTTGAAATAAACAATTCAAAAATAAATAAATTAAAAAATGAAATAGAAAGTATAAGCACAGAAATTAATGTGGCATCTAAAATTTTAAATGAACAACCAAATAAATTAATTGCAAGTAATCAGCTTAAACCGATTAAAAGCAATGATGTGAGCAATTCAAACCAAGCAAATACAAAAACGTCTGGTATCAATAACATAAATCAAAGTAAAACCGCTACTGGCAGCAATACAAAACAAAGCACAACTAACAATTCAAATGTAAATAACAATAATAAATCTATTAACAACGAAAAAGCTATTGCGTCAAGTACATTAGCAGTTGGACCTCGTAGTGAAATTAAAACTTCTGTTAAATTATTAGAACAGGCGGAGTTAAATTCCAATAAGGCTTTTGATTTAAGAAAAAATGCTAAAACAAAAACTGGAGCTGAAAAAGAAAATTTAATCAAACAAGCGATTGAAAATGAAAAAATTGCTTTAGATAAAAAACTAGAGGCGGCGACTTTAGCAGACAAGGAAAATCAAGATTCTTTTAAGAAAAATTTATCAGTGATTGCTGATTTAGAGAAAGCTACAACTGGAATAAACAATGAAGACATCGTTAAAGCTAAAACTTTGTCTAATGAAGCACAACTTATTTTTAATCAAGCAGAGCAATTAAGAGTCGAGGCTAACAAAAATTCATCTGTTTCTGCTAAACTAGGTGGTTTAAATAACGCTGAAGAAAAAGAAGCTGAAGCCATTGCAAAACAAGAAAAAAGTTTAGAGTTGTTATTAAAACAAAATCCTAACAAACAAAGCGAAACTAAACCAATTGTTAATTTGAATGAAAAAAAGACAGAAGTTACCAATGTCTCTAAAAATGAAGAAACATCAGTCAAATTAAAAACAAATGATGTTGAAATAGTTAAACCTAATTTAAATAATTCAGAGATAAAATTAATAGAAAGCCCAACTATATATTCAAACTCTGATGCGCAGAATTTAAAAAATAAAGCATTTGAAAAATTTGATTTAGCTAAAGATTTTGATAAGGAATTAGAAAACCAATCGAATAAAAATATTGATGTAACAACAAAAAATAGTATAGCCGCGACAGATTTTGAAAAAGAAATTGATGATATGATCAGTGAAGCAGAAAGATTAAATACTGAATCTTTTAAATTTAGGAAGTTGGCAAATAGTAAAACAGGCGATGAAAAAAATAAAGATTTAACCACTGCGCAAAGGTTAGAAGCTGAAGCCGTTTCTAAAAAAATAAATGCGGCTAATAAAAAAAAGAAGCTTAATTCGGCCATTTTTGAAGCTAATCAAAAAAGTTTAGAAGATTTAAAACAAATGGCAATTGGTAAAAACATTTCTGAATTAAATTCTGCCGAAACGGTAGTAACAGAAGCCAATTTGCTTTACAACAAGGCAAAAGCATTACGTAAAGAAACAGATACTTATGCAACAGATGTAACCAAATTAGGAGGTTATGGAAATGCTGAAGAAAAGGAAGGATTGGCATTAAACAAGCAATTAGAATTACTCACGGTATACAAAAAATATTTTTCAAATTATGAGGTTAAAAAACCAATCATTAATGATGATGATTCAGTAGTGGTATCTAATAAAAATATTAATAATAATAATCGTTTGCAAATTGAGGGTTTGAATTTATTATCTCAAGCGATAGAAATAGAATACGCTTCTAGTTTAGCAAGTTTGCCTAACAGCATGTCACCTTCTCAAAACACCTTAAAAGGTAAGGCTCAAATTGCTTTTGAAAAGTTTAAAGATTTGAAATCGAAATCAAATCAAAAAAATATCAATTCTGAAAAGAAAGATATATTAACTGATGCTGTTAATAATGGACAAAAAGCCATTGAGTTCTTAAATCAAATTAAAGACAATAAAGAAGTCGTTTTGGCTGAAAATAATAAAACACCGACTTTAAAAAATTCAGTAGTCAATGTTGAAAAGAATAATGATGAAGCATCTAAAACAACTACTTTAAATTTGAATCCCATAAATGAAAACAGTAATGTAAAAAAGAATAATATTGAAATTAAGAATTCAAGTACAAAAACAACTGATGAGAATAATAATATCTCTAACAAAAATTCAAATAATAATCCTGTTTCAAAAAACAATCTTACAGCTTCCAACAATGCAAGCGTGACAAGTAATTCAACACTTATTGAAGATCCAAAGGTTTCAACAGACAATAATTCTTCACAAAAAGACAATGCTGCGCAAGTTAAAATTGCAGCTAATAAAAAAGAGTCAACAGTTAATAATAATAGAATAAAATTAAAAGTGGAAGGTTTAGAGATAACAAAGACCAATGCTTACTCTGACAGTAAGCCAATTCCTATTGATAAAAAAATAGAAGATGGGTTAGTTTTTAAAGTTCAGATAGGCGCATTTAAACAAGCTTTACCGAACTCTGTTTTTAAAGGCTTAGCGCCGATTATTGCTCAATCTAATCCAAATGGTTATTTGAGATATATGGCTGGTAATTTTGAAAAATATGAAAGTGCCAATGCTGTAAAAAATGATCTGAAAAATTTAGGTTATACGGATGCTTTTGTTGTTGCTTATTTCAACGGTGTTAGAATTAATCTTAATGAAGCTTTAGAAAAAGCAAAATTATTAGGCCAATCAGTTGCCAATAATATTAATGCAACAGCAGGTTTAACAGAAAAAAATAATATTCCTAAAAATGAATTTGCCAATCCTAATAAAGAAACGCCTAATTTAAAATCTATTGAAGTTACAAAGGAACTTGAAAAAATAAATGGATTATTATATACGATTCAAATTGGCGTTTACTCAAGTGAAGTAACAAATGTGCAATTGAATAATTTAAAACCTATTTTTAGTGAAAAACTTCAGAATGGCTTGTACAGATATACAGCGGGGATATATAACCAGGCAGAAAAATTATTAGAAGATAAACAAAAGATAATAAACTTGGGTGTAAAGGACGCCTTTGTTTCAGCTTATTATAATTCAAAACGACTTTCTTTTGTGGAAGGTAAAAATTTACAAACACAAAATAAAAACATCAAAATAGAAGCGCAAAGCCCAATTATTTTTCCTAGTGAATTAAATTTCGAATCATCCCAAACTAATGCAAATGCTAATGAAGTTAAATCTAAAGTAGGAGGAACAGTAATTTCTTCAGGTTCCGCTTTTACAAATGGCGTTACCTCATCACCAATTCCAACAGCTGATAATGGCGTTAAAATTGACGATAAAGGTATTTCGTTTAAAGTGCAAATTGGCGCCTACAAAAACGAAATACCAGATGACATCGCTGCGAAATTTTTAAACATAAAATCTTGGCCCGTTAAAAATATTATCATAAACGATTTATTTATATATACAATTGGTAATTTTAGCGAATTGCAGTACGCAAAAAAATTAAGAGATGAAGCATATTCTATAGGTATAACGGACGCTTATATTACAGTGTATAAAGACGGAAAAAAATTATATGGCGCTGAGGTTACAAAGTATTTGAGTAAGTAAAAAATGATGGTAAAAAATAATATTCAACTAGAGGAAGTTTTGGAGGTAAAATCTAAAACGAGTAAAATAAATAACATTGTTTTGTTTAACGATGATGTAAATACATTTGAATGGGTCATTAATTGTTTAGTATCTTATTGTGGGCATGATAAAATACAAGCTGAACAATGCGCTATGCTAGTTCATTATACTGGAAAATGCGAAGTAAAAAAAGGGTCTTTTAAAACGCTGAAGCCAATTTGCGACACTCTTTTAGAGAAAGGTTTAACAGCGGAAATTAATTAATACAGAATTTTGATGAAGAACAAATTTTATTTTTCAATTGCGATTTATATGTTGTTCACAGCTTGTCAAAAAAATGCCATTACTGGCCGAAGATCTTTTAGTTTAATTCCAGAATCTGAAATGATAGCAATGAGTCTTACTCAATATAATAAATTTTTAGAAGAGCACAATCCACTCCCTGCTTATGATAAAAATACCATTTTGGTTAAGACAGTGGGCTTGAAAATTCAGCGTGCAGTTGAAAAATATTATTCTGATAAAGGTTTAAGCAATCAACTTTCAGGATTTCAATGGGAATTTAACCTGGTAAAAGAAGATGTTGTAAATGCTTGGTGTATGCCAGGTGGAAAAGTTGTTGTTTATACTGGTATTTTGCCAATAACTCAAGATGAAGCCAGTTTAGCGATTGTTATGGGTCATGAAATTGCCCATGCCATTGCAGGTCATGGAAATGAGCGAATGAGTCAAGGAATGTTGGTGGAATTTGGAGGTGAAGTTTTATCAATTGCTTTACAACAAAAACCAGCCATTACGCAAGAATTGTTTCAGCAAGCATATGGATTATCAACAGGTTTAGGAATTTTAAAATACAGCAGAAATCAAGAAACTGAGGCAGATAAAATGGGTTTAATTTTTGCAGCCTTGGGAGGATATAATCCGGAGGTAGCAATTGCTTTTTGGGAAAGGATGGCTAAGGAAGGTGGAGGACAGAAACCACCAGAAATGCTTAGTACTCATCCAAGCGACTATAAACGTATCTTGGCTCTAAAAGCATTTATGCCTGAGGCAAAAAAATATTACAAACTAAATTAATTTTTTTGACAAATATTAATTTAGTTTTAGTATATTTACGTTCTAATAATTAAATAATACAATAAAATGAGCACAGGAACAGTAAAATTTTTTAATGAAACAAAAGGATTTGGTTTTATCAAAGAAGATGAATCAGGTAAAGAGTATTTCGTACATGTAACAGGTTTATCTGATAAAATCAGAGAAAATGACACAGTTACTTTCGACATTCAAGAAGGTAAAAAAGGATTAAATGCAGTAAACGTAAAACTATCGTAGTTATATTAATACCATTTAAAGTTTATCCCCTCGTTGTGAAATGAGGGGATTTTTTTTGAACTATTTTTTATAAACCCCGTTCGAGTATAAAAAAATGGAATCTTTTGGCGATTTTTTAAAAACAATAAATTCTAACAAATGGAGCAAGCAATAGCACAAAAAGGGGATCACGTCAAAAAGTTGGGGATTAAACCAAAAAAAGATACATTTAGCTTAAAAAATTATCGAAACACTAAGCATTCAATTATTAAAGGAACTGTTTCCATCAGAGTTAATGGATTATTTTATTATTAGCAACTTTGAA
>JBKDJY010000189.1:0-13880 GCA_046345275.1 Bacteroidota bacterium | reverse complement strand
GACGCTGAATGTGGTGGGATAGCTGCACCCTATGCAAATATGTGCTCAGGTACAACATTTGCAACATTGGTTGCTCCTCCAGGTTTTTCACAATATCAATGGATTGACCCTTCAGGTAACGCTGTTGTTGGAGGTACAAATCGATTTTTAATTTTAAACCACGAATTAAATTATTTTTTTTTGCTTTTCTAGATTTTTATTTTCTCAAACACAGTAACTATTACAGATTTTCTACACAATTATCCAATATTAAAATCAAAAAAATAACTAAAATTTAATTTAGAATTAAATTTTTAAATGTTCTGAAAGTTCTTTATTTACTTGACTTATAGTTAAATTGGTCATGATGAATTTGATACGGTCATTGGGAAATAAAAAATATTTTTTTAAAACTTCAATTTGTTCTTTTTTAATTTGCCATTACCTAAATAAAAGAGTAAATTTGACAGGAAATTTTAATCAATTATTTAATCATGAAAGCAATATTAAAAAACTTATCGTTATTTTTTATTTTATTTACAACAAATTTTTTTGCGCAAACTGCAGATTTTAGTGCTTCTACTTTCACAGTTTGTGGTTCTGCCATTGTTAGCTTTTCAGATCTTTCATCAGGCAGTCCAACCTCTTGGAACTGGGATTTTGGAAATGGAAATTCGTCGCCTTTACAAAATCCAGTACAAACATACAATACTCCTGGCAACTATGTTGTAAAACTTACAGTTTCTGGTGGAAATTCAATACAGAAAACTATTATTGTTTCTGCTCTTCCTTCAACCTCATTTAATTTAAATCCTTCTGTGGCTTGTATTGGTAGACCTGTTTTATTTACAAGTAATTCAACTGCACCTGGATCTTCAATTTCTAATTATTCTTGGGATTTTGGAACTGGATCAACTTCAATAACCACTGTCCCTTCTGTTTCATTTACTTATGTAAATCCTGGGAATTACAATGTAAGCTTAAATGTTACCAATGCCTTTGGCTGTTCTAAAAATGTAGTTGTACCAGTTCAGGTTTTAGATGTTCCAACGGCTTTGTTTAGCGCAAGCCCAGTATTTGCATGTGCACCACCTCTTAATGTCAATTTTACAAATAATTCAACAACTGGAGCTGGTGTTACTTATTTATGGGATTTTGGGGATGGAAATACATCAACCCTTCAAAGCCCTTCCAAAATATATTCCACAACAGGTAGTTTTTCTCCTACATTAACTGTAAGCCGAGGTGGTTGCAGCAGTTCTTTTAATCTTTTAAATAATATTTTGGTTCAAAGTATCAGTCCCGATTTTAGCACTTCCACTGCAACAGTCTGTGCAGGTCAAAGTGTAAATTTTAATAACTTATCAGTTCCAAGTGCAACGGCTTCGAGTTGGAATTTTGGAGACGGTAATACATCTACTGCAAATAGTCCTTCAAATACATTTGCCAATCAGGGGTCTTATACAGTTTTATTAAACGCAACTGATGCAAATGGATGTGCAGGTACTAAATCAAAAATCATCACGGTCAATCCTTCACCAATAGTTGTGTTTTCGGCTCCGACAACTACTGTTTGTTCGGTACCATTTAATGCTAATTTTAATAATGCCTCTACTCTTGGAAACACCTATGATTGGGATTTTGGAGACGGAGGGACTTCTTCTGCTCAAAACTCTAACCATACATACACTTCATCAGGGGTTTATGCTGTAACTCTTAAAGTTACAAGTGATAAAGGCTGCTCAATTACCCTTACTAAACCAAGCTACATAAATATTTCTTTGCCTGTTGCTAATTTTACAACAAACATAGATAGTGGTTGCGTTGCCCTTCCAATAACTTTTACCAGTACTAGTACAAGTTTGAATGACCCAATAACCAATTATTCATGGAATTTCGGGAACGGTTCATCTGGAACAGGAATTACAGCAAGTACAATTTATGCAGTAGATGGCGTCTATACACCAACATTAACGGTAACAACAGCGACAGGCTGTAAAGCAACATACACCTGCGATGGATGTATAAGGGCTGGAATAAAACCAACATCTGTTTTTCAGCTAACAGCGCCTAGTAGGACAGTTTGCTACGGAACAGTTAATTTTACTAATACAAGCACGCCAGGAACATATACGGGTTGGCAGTGGAATTTTGGTTCAGCACCTGATGCAACTCCTCCGACAGGAAAAGATCCGGAATCTGATTTTAGATGGAGAGCAGGTCCTTATTTCGTTACCTTAACTATATACAACAAAGGATGTGTAGACGATACAATCATTCCTTTTTGGGTAAAAGGTCCAAGACCAAGTTGGACCAAAACGCCTTTGAATTGTGCTTCTCCAAATACATATACTTTTAATGGGACTGTTTTACCAACTTCTGTTCCACCAAACGATTATACTCAATGGAGCTTTGGCGATGGAACCTTTAGTCCACTTAATGTTTTGAATGTTTCTCACACTTATTCTATTAGCGGTCGTGTACTGGTTGGATTTACTGCTTTTGAACAAGCATCGAACTGTACCATTACTGATACGGCTTCTATATTAATTACTAGGCCAATTGCAAGTTTTACAAATACCGCAGCTGGTTGTTATCCATTTAATCCTAATTTTATAAATAATTCACAGGATGCAGTTTCTAATAATTGGGTTTTTGGAGATGGAACAACTTCCACAGATGTTAACCCAGCGAAAACCTATACAATTTCAAATCTTGCGCCATACACAGTTAGTTTGACTATAACGGATGCAAACAATTGTAAACGAACAGCCACTGCTACAGTTAGAGTAAATGGACCAGTTGTCACATCGATTAATCCTAATAAAATTACGGGATGTCGTCCTTTGCTTGTAAATTTTACTGAATCGAGCGTTTTAACCAAACCGATAACAAATAGGAATTGGGATTTTGGAGATGGCTCACCAAGTTTTACAACAACCCTAGCTTCAGCAGCCCATACCTACACGAATATAGGGACTTTTAACGTTAATTTAATTGTTACAGATCAGGATAATTGTACAGGTTCTTTTACCTTTTCTTCTATTAAGCCTACATTTCCAGATCCTAAGTTTGCAGCAAATGCTGTTGTTTGTAAAGATCAAACGGTAAATTTTGATGGTTCGGGAACCGTTACGGAAGGAACTTCTACTTATAGATGGAATTTTGGGGACGCATCGCCTGCCTTTACTTTTACATCTCCAGTTACCGCAACTACTCACACATATTCCAATTTTGGAATTTATACTGTTACATTAACCGTTACAGATTTAAACAGTTGCGTAAGCACCTTTACCAACAATGTTGCTGTGCTTACGCCAACCGCCAGCATTAATATTACCCCTTCAAAGGATGTTTGTAATGCTTTTGAAACGCAGTTGTCAAACACCCTAATACCAACTTATTTTTTAGATAGTTGGAATTATAAATGGGATTTTGGAAATGGTGGTTCAGGAAGTGGTTCGTCAGTTTCAGTTAATTATTATAAACCAGGGACTTATGTAGTCAAGAATGTGGTTACTAATAGTGGCGGTTGCAAAGATAGTATAACAAAAACCATTACTGTTAAAGGACCAGTAGGATCCTTCACTTTTAGTCCAAAAGAAGGTTGTAATCCTTTGGTTGTTTCTTTTAAAGGTACAAGTTCAAATGCTACAAGTTTTAGATGGGATTTTGATGATAAAGGTAGAGGTTCAATTGGAGCAACAACTACTTATACCTATGAAGAAGAAGGAACTTATAATCCAAAGATGGATTTGGTTACAATTGTTGATGGGTTAGATTGTTCATATCCAGCAGATAATTTAACCGGACTTGTTGTAGTTACAAATAGTATTGTAATTGATTGGTTGCCAAAACCAATCGCGATACAAGAAGATAGCTCAAGACAAATTTCTGTTACAGTATCAAATGGTGTTTTACCATATCAGTCTTACAATTGGCTTGATAATAAAAATCTTAGTTGTGATGATTGCCTCAATCCAGTCATAAAAAGCATTGGAGAGCCTGTAACATATACTTTTACTGTGGTAGATGCAAAAGGTTGTACGAAAAGAGCTTATATTTTAGTAAATACCATTTATTGCGATAATGATAGTATTTTGTTCCCTAATGTGTTTTCTCCAAATGGAGATGGTGTAAATGATTTGTATAAAATACCTGGCGTTTGTAAAGGAAACCCCTATAGCTTAAATATATTTAACCGTTGGGGAGAACTAGTTTGTGATAAGGAGGCATTAAAAAATAATACTTGGGATGGAAAAACAATATCTGGTAAAGATGCATCGGCAGGAACTTATTTTTTAATAGTATCTTTATTGGATAACAAAACAAATAGCAATAGAACCTATAAATATCCTATTCAATTGTTTAGGTGATGAATCTTTAACGAGCTAAGTTTTTATAAATGCAGCTCGCTTATTTACTGCAAATTGCTTGTTTGTCTTTAAACGCTAAATTTATTCTTTTATAAATTTAGCGTTTATTATTCTACTCGAAGTTTTAAGATTAATAAAATAAATTCCCATAGCCATATTAGAATTGAGATTTATTTTATATTCTTGATTGATTTTCTGACTTAAGGTGAAATCGATTTGTTTTCCGTAAATATCAGTTAAATTTATATTTAAAATTTCATCACTTATTTGAAAATTAAGTTCATCTTTTGCTGGGTTTGGAAACAAATTTAAACCATTATTACTTATCCTATTATCATTTAAACCTAAAGGTAATTTTAAAATAAGATTGGCAGAACAAATAGATGGAATGCCCCAACCTAGAAAATTTTCAGGGACATAAGCTTTAGATGAACTTAATTTTATAGCATTTAAAATTTGCATGTTGTTTTTATTGCCATTGGCTTGGATTAAACAAGCAGCAGCACCTGCCATAATAGGGCAAGAAAATGAAGTTCCATTTCCTGAAGAAAAGTTATTGCCAGGTCGACCTACATAAGATCCTTCTCCCATTGCGCAAACATCTGGCTTAATTCTCCCATCAGCAGTTGGTCCTATGGAGCTAAAGCTACTCTTTATTCCAGCAGAGTTCACAGAACCAACAGTTAGAATACTATCAGCATCAGCTGGAGTACAAACATATTTCCATGATGACGCTCCCTCATTTCCTGCAGCATTTACAACAAAAATACCTTTGCGTGCAGCTATTGTTGAAGCAATTGAAGCAATAGACGTTTTTCCATTTAGATCAGAAATGAGATAGTTATCGGCAGGATTGTCAAAAGTATTATATCCCAAAGAGGTTGAAGTAACATCTGCACCCAAACTATCTGCTAATTCAAGAGCTACGACCAAATTACTTTCTTCAATTTTTTTTTCACTTAATACATTTTCAGAACGAATTAAAAAGTATTTCGCTTTTGGTGCGGTTCCAATTAAATTTCCCGGAGAATTTCCCGCCAATAAAGATAAAACCAAAGCACCATGGGAATCGTCCTCAAAAACAGAATTGTTTCCAGCTACGATATCCCTTGTTCCAATAAGTCTTCCTTCATTTCTCAATGAATCGAAAATGGGATTAACATCAACTTGGTAAAAACCACCATCAATGACTGCTATTAAAATGTTTTGGCCTCTGTATCCTAAATTATGCATGCAATCTATTCCAATCATGTTTGATTGTGTAAAAGATTGGCCATAATCATATGATGACGCTGAAACGGTTTTATAAATTTTAGATAAATCTTTTGTATTATCAAGCGTTTCGTTAAAATCACTTTTTACTTTTAAACCAACTGCTTTAATGTTTTTCACAAAAGGTAAGTTATTTATCGTTGATAATTGAGCTGGATCATTAATAATTACTATGGCAGCATTAAACCATTTTGATGTTTGAAAAACCAAAGCGCCAGTGGAATTTACTGCATTAACATATGTTTGATTAACAGGTATATCAGTGAGATCGATGGCTATATTATGATTGATACGTCTTTGAATAGACTTTTCAGATAAAAAAACGCTGGGGCTTGAAATCGAGTAGGGCGAAGCTACTTTATCAGTAAAGCTCACCCAGTATTTTGTTTGAGAAAAAATAGATGAAATGAATGAAAAATAACAAAAACTTAAAGCTGCAAAAAACTTATATCTGTTATTCGATACCGCTGGAAACATATGTTTGCTTATAAAAAACGCCTTTTTCAATTCTTTGTTCAACATTTGTACCTGGTATAATTTTATTAGAATAGAGATTTCTAATTTCTCTATAAACCAATCCAATATTTTTGGCATATTTTTCGATGTAATATTGTCTTTGGATAAGGTTATTGTATTTATCATCTTTTTGTTCAACAAAAGTTACTTTATCAAAATTAATTCCATTGATAGATTCTTCCTTATCAACATAAACATATTTATAATTCAAAACTTCTAAAGAGTTTTGAATATTTCCTTCCCACTTTTTATTCACTTCAATAGGAAAATTAAGTTTAATAAATCGAAGATTTTCTTCTACAACTTCATAAGTTTTTTGTGTTTTTATGCAATTCCAAACGTCTTTGATGTCCCATTCCATTTGGTCGTAACTTTTATTAGGATTATATTTTTTGATATAACGAATTAATTTTGTTGCATTTCTTCCCTGATTGTCAATAAAGGGTTCTTCTAATTTTTCTTTTATTCTATATTTGAAAACAGTAACAGTTTTAAAAAAATCATCATAAACAGTTGAATCAATGTCATAAATAATATAACTCCCTAATTTATAAGGAGCATAATCATACCCTACATCAGGTAATGTTTCTGTTGAGTTTTTTTTGCAAGAAAAAATGAAAAGCATACTTACAAACAAGAGATAACTAGGTTTCTGAAACGCAAACAAAAATGCAGATAATTTGATATTACGTTTGAAAATTAAAAAAAACGAATTTAAAAATATCAAAAGATTTTTTTTCATATTTAAAGTTATAAATTAAAAATGGTTAAAACAACTAACCATGGTGATATTTTTTTGCTTATTTCTAGTATAGATTTAGCAGTTAAATTTCCGACATTAAATTCAAAATGGAATGGTGATGATAAGTTTAGCTTTCAGATGAGCCTTATTTTTTTTACCATTGACACAACTGGATTTAATAAAAAGAAAATGATAAAAGTAGAAGACTTAAAAAAAACCGTGATTTATAATTAAACCAATACTTCTGTCATTATAATGATCATTTTTTAATCCACTTGTCAACTTGCCAAACTAAGAGGGAGCTTCCAATGCCAACAATCATTCCTCCTAAAATATCTGTTGGAAAATGAACCCCTAAACGCATCCGAGAATAGCCAACTCCACAGGCATAAGCATAGGTAGGTACGGCAACATACCATTTTTTTGAGGATAGGGTTGCTGCGGTCGCCATTGCAAACGCTGCAGATGTGTGACCTGAAGGAAAAGAATATTTTCCAGCATCAGTTCTTTTAATTATATCATTGGGATATTGTATAAATGGTCTAGGTCTATTGATGCTATATTTTAAACCTGTCGTTAATAAAATATTTAACCCTATGGAGGTAGCTGCCTTTATGCCATTACGCATTTGTATTTTATCTTTTTGAATATAACCATTTAAAAATATAGAAGCAGGAGCAATAACTAAAGCTGGATAAACTGAATTTGAAGTGATGCGCATTGTTTTATCCCAACAAGGCATTTCTTTTTTGTTAATTGTTTTTAGAATCGATAAATCAATTGATTGGGAATAATTTGATTTTACTAATATTAAAATGAAAGCAATTAAAAAATAATTCTTCATCACAATACATGAAGTGAAAAGTAAATAATCGGAATTGCAATCATGAAAAACAAATAAGTTAATAAAATGGCTAATTTTTCAAGCCATTTTATGTCTTTTATAAACGGTGTTTTTAAAATTGAACTGATGTGGTTTACAATTGCGCCTTCCATGATGCTATATTCATGAATGCCAGCTTGCACACCTTGATATCTTTTACCAAAAGATAATAAAATACAATCTCTCATAATCCAATAATCTTTATCTGGCAAATCGTTATAATTTAATTTAAAATGAATGTTTTCAGCACTTAAATAATCCCTGATTTTTTCATTTTTTATTTCAGTCAATAATTCAAAAATCATTGATAATGGAATAATCAAAAAGAAAATATTTTTACTCCAAATTGAAAATATGATGATGACTAAAATAGAGATAATAGTAAAAATAATTCGAATGATATGGTTTTGTTTTAAAAATAAAACTTCAAGAAGTCTCCCACCATCAAGCGGTATAAATGGTAAAAGATTAAATAAGTTTAGAAATAAAAATATATTAGCCAACATCATTAGTTGATCATTAGGAATAAAAAAAGTAGTCATAAATAAACTAAAGCCAATAATAATACCAGGCAAGGGACCAGATAAAATTACAATGCTTATTTGCCTCTGTGAAACGATTGTTTTTTTTCCAGACACATAAGCTCCGAGCAATGGAATAAAAAAAAGCTTGACCTGATTATAATTAAATATTTTCATTGCAAAAAAATGGCCTAACTCGTGTATCAGCAATACAACTAATAAGGCAGAGATGTAGGATAAATTTCTTTCGAAAATAAAATAGAATAATACAGCGTAGATAATTAAACTGATGAGTGACTTCCGCAACCAATTTTTTTTATTTTCTTCTAAAATGGGTTTTGGTAAAACGCCATTGATAGGTTGCTCAACATTTGATGAATTAAAATTTTCCACTATGTAAAAATAATATTTTGTAGGATAAATACCATAAATCCTGATAAATATCCAATAAGGGCTAAAAAGGAAATGTTTTTTAAGTACCAAACGAAACTCATATTTTCGATTCCCATTACTGCAACACCAGCCGCGCTTCCTATTATTAAGCAACTTCCACCTGTACCAGTACAATAACAAACCATTAACCAAAATTCGTCATTGAGAGGAAAGTCATACATTCCTAAGGTTGCAGCAAGTAATGGGACGTTGTCAACGACTGCTGATAATAAACCTATGCAGATAGAAATCATTTTAGTATTTCCTAACTTGTCATTAAGATAAACAGCAGTGTTACTAAGAATGTTGGCTTCTTGTAAACAGGCAACGGCAAGTAATATTCCTAAAAAAAACAAAACACTTGGCACATCAGTTTTTGTGAGGGCGCTTACAACTGAAAGTTTCCCTTTTTCGAAAGTGTCTTTGCGTTTGTGTAATAATTCAGTTACAATCCACATGATTCCTAAACCAAACAAAATACCCATATATGGCGGTAAATGAGTGATTGTTTTAAAAACGGGAACAAATAACAGGGTTAATAAACCCAAACTAAAAATTAATTTTTTTTCAGTGTTTGAAATATGATTATCATTTGTTTGCGCATGAATAGATTCAATATGTCCTTTTAAATTTAATAATCCAATACTTAAAGGAACAATCAAGCACACAAAACTTGGAATTATTAAATAAATGATCATATGAGTTGCCGTGAGTTTGTTAGCCATCCAAAGCATGGTTGATGTTACATCTCCAATAGGGCTGAAACAACCGCCAGCATTACAAGCAATAACAATTATTCCAATAAAAAAATATTTATCTTTTTTATCAGGGATAATTTTTTTTACAATTGTTGCCATCACAATCGCAGTGGTTAAATTATCAAGCATGGCTGATAAAATAAAAGCTATCAATGAAATGATAATTAGTAAATAACGTTTATTTTTCGTTTTAATAAAGTCCGTTATTATTTCAAAACCATCGTGAGCATCAATTAATTCAACAATGGTCATGGCTCCTAATAAAAAGAAAACAATTTCAGAAATAGAAGCTAAATGATGACTTAAATTTGAAACAACATTACTATCACTGGAAAATAAAGCATAGACACTCCAACACAATACACCCAATAATAGAGCCGTTCCAGATTTATTAATTTCAAAGACATTTTCGAATGCAACTAATAAATAACCAAAAACAAAAAGACTTAAGAGCATTATAGTCATTTTAGTTTTTCTTTTAAATACTTAGCGGTATGACTTAATTTTATTTTAGAAACATCTTCAGGTGTTCCTTCAGCTACAACTTTTCCACCTAAATCTCCGCCTTCAGGACCAATGTCAATAACCCAATCCGCACATTTTATAACATCTAAATTATGTTCGATTACAATAATTGAATGGCCTTTATTTATCAAAGCATCAAATGATTTTAAAAGTTTGGCTACATCGTGAAAATGCAAGCCAGTTGTTGGCTCGTCAAATATAAATAGGGTTTGAGTAGATGAACTTCCGCCAATTAAAAATGTTGCTAATTTTATGCGCTGAGCTTCTCCGCCACTTAATGTGCTAGAAGATTGACCTAATTGTACATAACCCAAACCAACTTCTTGCAGCGGCTTTAATCGTTCATTTATTTTTTTACAAATTCGTTCTGTAGGATCACTTCCAAAAAAAATAACAGCATCGTCAATCGTCATTTCCAAAACATCCGAAATGGATTTTCCATTATAAAGTACTTCTAAAGTTTCAGTTTTAAAACGTTTACTGTTACAGGCTTCACAAGGTAATTCAATGTTTGCCATAAACTGCATTTCTACAGTAATAATTCCTTCTCCTTCACAAACTTCACACCTACCGCCATCTACATTAAATGAAAAATGAGAAGGTTTATAATTTCTAATTTTAGATAAACTTTGTTCGGAGTATAAGGTTCTAATTTCATCATACGCTTTTGTGTAAGTAACAGGATTACTCCGAGAAGATTTTCCAATTGGATTTTGATCGATAAACTCAATGTGTTTGATTTGATTTAAACTACCTGATACTTTATCACTTTTTACATTGATAAAATAACCATCTAAGTACTTTCGAACATTTGGATATAATACTTTTTTTACCAATGTAGATTTTCCTGAACCGCTCACACCTGTGATACAACAAAGTGTATTTAAAGGAAATTTTACAGAAACGTTTTTTAAATTATTTTCGTTGGCATTGCTTACCAAAATAAATTCTTTCCATGCTCTTCGTTTTTTAGGTATTTCTATTTTTAATTGATTGGTTAAGTATTGAGCTGTTAAGCTATTTTTACTTTTTAATAATTCAGAATGATTTCCCTGAAAAACAAGATTTCCGCCCTGTGTGCCTGCCTCAGGGCCAATGTCAATTAATTGATCAGCAGCTAACATGACGTCTTCATCATGTTCAACCACAATCACCGTATTACCCTGTGATTGCAAAGATTTCAAAACGCCAATCAAACGGGCAGTATCTCGAGAGTGTAAACCAATACTTGGCTCATCTAAAATATATAAACTCCCAACTAAACTACTACCAAGCGATGTTGCTAAATTAATGCGTTGGCTTTCTCCTCCACTCAGTGTATTAGACACTCTATTTAATGTTAAATATCCTAAGCCTACATCGAGCAAAAATTGTAAGCGTGTTTTTATTTCTATGAGTAAGCGTTTAGCTATGTGATTTTCGTGTTCGGTTAATTTTAAATGATTAAAAAATAAACGCATTTCGGCAATTGGTAAAATAACTAATTCCGAAATTCCTAAACTTCCAATTTTTACATAATTAGCATCTTTTCTGAGTCTGGTGCCATTGCAATCTTGGCAATTTGTTTTTCCACGGTAGCGAGCCAACATTACCCGGTATTGAATTTTATAACTTTCTTTTTCCAACATTTTAAAGAAGTCATTGATACCTTCGAAATATTCATTTCCATTCCAAAGTAATTGATAATCCTTAGCTGTTAATTCAGAGATGGGTTTATGAATAGGAAAATTAAATTTATGAGCAGATTTTAAGAGTTGATTTTTAAATTGACTCATCACTTCGCCATTCCAACAAACAATGGCATTTTCAAAAACTGATAAACTTTTGTTTGGAATTACTAAGTCAGGATCAATGCCAATAACACTTCCAAAGCCTTCGCAAGTTTTACAAGCGCCAACAGGATTGTTAAAGCTGAAAAAATTTAAGTCAGGTTCTTCAAATAATATTCCGTCGGCTTCAAATAAATTAGAAAAATGATGTTGTTTGTATGTTTTATTTTCTAATTCGATAAAGATGTCACACTCTTGTTGACCTTCGTTAAAAGCAGTTTGGATGCTATCAGAAATACGATTTTCAAAATCTTCATCTGAATGATTTACACTCACGCGATCGATTAGTAAATAAATGACTTCATTTTTTTTAACAGAGCTCGCTTTAAACTCATTTATTTTTAAAACTTCGTTATTTAATAAAATTCTTGAAAATCCTTGTTGATTAAGTAATTCTAATTGTTTTTCTAAGGTTTTTCCTTTTGGCACAATAAGTGAAGAAAGGATTAAACACTTGGTTTCATTAGGGAATGATTTTATGAAATCAACAACGTCACTGATGGTATCTCTTTTTACTTGCTTTCCAGAAATGGGGCTATAAGTTTTACCAACGCGCGCATAAAGTAATTTGAGATAATCATAAATTTCTGTGATGGTTCCAACTGTACTTCTTGGGTTTCGCGAAATCACTTTTTGTTCAATCGCAATGGCGGGAGAAATGCCATTGATGTAATCTACTTTTGGTTTTTCCAATCTACCCATAAATTGTCGGGCATAAGCAGATAAGCTTTCTACGTATCTTCTTTGGCCTTCAGCATAGAGCGTATCAAATGCTAGTGAAGATTTTCCAGAACCAGATAAGCCAGTAATAACAATAAATTTATTACGAGGTAAGGCCACGTCTATGCCTTTTAAATTGTGCATGCGTGCACCTTTGATAATGATGAAATGCTTAGGGCTAAGGCTTGTTATATCTTTTTTGCTGGACAATTTTTATAAATTTAAAGGATAAAATTAAAGTAATATTTGATTAGCTGCTTTCTTTTTAATTGCTAAACATTAAAATTTTCAAAAATTATGATTCTATTTTTTTATGTTTCCATCTTCTGTGGCTCCATAACCATATTTCTGGCTGTTTTAAAATGTCTTTTTCTAGCTTGCGGGTATGTAATTCAGATATTTCGCCCTCTTTTGTGTTTTTTGATTCGCTTACCAATAATTCTGAATTCACTTCGTAAAAGCCACGTTTTATTCTGTTTATGGTAACAAATACCACAGGATAATTTAATTTTTGTGCAATTTTTTCAGTTCCCCAAAATACGGGTGTATCTTGGTTCAAAAATTTTGTCCAGTAAGCACCTTCGGGAGATGGTGTTTGGTCAGCAATAAAAGCAGTGGCGTTAAGCTCATGTCTATTTTTAATCATCTCACGCATGGTATCTTTCATGGCATATAATTTTGTTCCAAAGCGCGTGCGCATGCCATACATCAGTTTATTAAATGGCTTGCTTGTCAAAGGATGATATATCACGTATAATTGTTGTTTGCATTGCAAACTAAAACTATTTCCTGCCCATTCCCAATTTCCATAATGACCCATCACGATAATGCATGATTGTTTTTTTTCGGATAAATCATTTAATAGTTGAATGGTGCCTTCACTAAATTTGCATCTTCTTATGGCTTCTTTTTTAGAAATGGTAAGTGTTTTTAAAGTTTCTAAAAATAAGTCACACAAATAATGGTAAAATTTTTTTTCGAGTTGTTTGAGTTCTTGTAGTGTTTTATTTGGAAAAGATTTTCTTAAATTTTCGAATACAACTTTTTTTCTATAACCAAAAACGTTGTATAACAGAAAACAGACACCATCAGATAAACCATAAAATAATGGGAATGGTAAAATTGAAATAAAATACAACAAAGGTAAAGTGCAATAAAAAATAACGTTAGCCATGTTATAAAATTACTTAAAAGAAAATTTTAAAGTTATGCAGAAAAAAGTATGACTTATTTTAAACCTGAAATCGAATAATAAACAATTACTACTGAATAAGTTATAGAGTAAAAAATCGGCAAAATGCATTATTCATTTAAGTTTAGGTTGTAC